>JANLSP010000149.1:0-8875 GCA_031362485.1 Novosphingobium sp. | reverse complement strand
GCTGCGTGAGATGCCCTTTTCGGCGGCCACGCGGTCCAGCTCGGCAGCAACGGCCTTGTCACGCGCGCTTTCGGGACTGGCCAGCCGCCCACCGCCGAGCGGCGACCATGCCAGCGGCAGCAGCCCCAGCATCATCGCCTGGTCGAGTGTTCCGTCCTCGATATCGGCTATCTGCAGCGGGCTGATCTCGGGCTGGGTAGCGACCAGCTTGTGGTCCAAAAAGTGCTGCAAGGCGGCGGTTTGATCCAGTGTGAAATTGGAGACCGCCAACGCTGCGATCTTGCCGCTGCGCACCGCATCGTCGAGCGTGCGGGCGACCTCTTGCGGGTGGGCGAGCAGGTCGGGCCGGTGAATGTGCCACAGCTCGACGCGCTCGGTCCGCAGCCGGCGCAGCGAGGCGTCGATGGCCTCGCCCAGGTAAGCCGCGCTCTGGTCATAGGGCAGCGGCGGCATGATCCCGCCTTTGGTCGAAAGCACAATTTTCTGCCGCAAGTCGGGTTCGGCGGCGAAAACCTCACCAAGCAGCGCCTCGGCGTCGCCGAAGCCGCCCGTGCCATTGAAGCCATAGATGTCGGCAGTGTCGAAGAGCGTAATCCCGACATCAAGCGCGGCGTGGACCAGGCGTGCGGCCTCGGCAGCGCTGCGCCCGCCCTCGGCCAGACGCCACATGCCCCAGGCGATCGGCGAGATCGCAGGTCCGTTGGGCCCGAGTTGGCGAGTGGCAGGCGGTAGTGGCAATTGGCTCATGGCATTTTCCTGAAAGGTGGCGCGATCGAGGCGCGCTCGACAAGAGTGTGGGGCAGGCGGCGATGGTTGATGTCGCCGCCGGCGATGAGGATATCAGTGGCCGTATGCGCCAGATCGAACATCGGCTGGTGGATCGTCGTCAGCGGCGGCCAGACCGAGCGGGCCAGCGTGGTATCATCGAATCCGGCAACCGAAAGCCGCCCGGGCAGATCGATGCCGCGATCATGCGCGACGGCAAGCACACCAGCGGCCATGTCGTCATTGGCGGCGAAGATTGCGGTTGGCGGCTCAGCAAGGTCGAGTAGCTGGCGCCCGGCGCGCACGCCGCTGTCGAAATCAAACTCGCCTTCAGCAACCAGCTGCGGCTCAAAGGAAATCCCCGCCCGGTCGAGCGCACGGCGATAGCCGAACAGGCGATCATCGGAGGCCATGTGGTTGGGGTGACCCTTGATGAACCCGATAAGGCGGTGGCCGAAATTGATCAGGTGCGTGGTCATGTCGTCTGCGGCTTGCGCATCGTCCATGAACACCGAGCTGGTCAGCGCATGGTTGGTGCCCGGCGAAATCCGCACGAAAGAAACGTACATCGCCTCGAGTACGCGCAGCACGGCGTCGCAGTCGGTGACCGGCGAAGACAGCACGATGCCGTCGACATGGGTTTCAGTGACCAGCCCGCGCACCTGTTCTCCCACCGCCGGATCGGCAACATCGACCGGCTGGGCGAGCAGGCGGATGCGGTCCTTCTGGCAGCGGGTCCAGCAGCCGTGCTGGATCTGGAACATGTAGTAAGGACTGTGGTTGTCATAGATCAGCGCGATCTGGTTCGATTTCGCGCCCGAAAGGATGCGCGCGGCGATACTCGGGCTGAAATCAAGCGCCCGCACGGCTTCCTCGACGCGCTCCCTGGTTTCCGCGCTGACATAGGGATGGCCATTGAGCACGCGGCTGACAGTCTTGACCGCGACCCCGGCGCGGGCCGCGACATCGCGGATGTTGGAACGCGACTTCATGACTTTGACTCTCCAATCCCGGCAAACAATGCGGCATGAGCGCCATCCGGACGGTAGAATACCGGTGGCTGGCCGATCGGCGCGGCAATCTGGTGCTGTCCCGGTATGAAGTCCTCCCCGGACCATAGATGCCGCCAGGCGTGTTCTCCCGGCAAGATCACCTCGCGCATGGTGGCCCCTTCCTCGATCACCGGGGCGATCAGCAGCTCCTCGCCATAAAGGAACTGGTCCTGCAGCGGCCAGAGCGCTGGGTCGTGGGGATAGTGCAAGAACAGCGGCCGCTGGGCGGGAAGCCCAAGGGTTTGCGCTTCGCCGCACAGATGCCGCACATAGGGCGCAAGTGCGGCGTGGACCCGGCTCCAGCGCGCGAAGCAGGCGAGCAGGGCAGGCGAGCTGTCGTATTGCAGATTGTCGTCCGGGCGGTTACCTTCGTGGCTGCGCATCACCGGGGCAAAGGCCGCCAGTTCGCACCAGCGCTGCATTAGTTCTTCGCTGCGCACATTGCCGAGCAGCGAGGTGTAGCCGCCGCAATCGGAATGGCTGTAGGCATTGCCGAGCAGCCCCGATGAAAGCGCCGCGGTGACGACTGTGCCGATGCCGTCATGACGGGTGAAATCAACCGACTGGTCGCCGGCCCAGAGCAGCGGGCAGTGCGCCTGCACGCCGGAAAAGCCTGCGCGCATGAAGAACAGCGCGTCGGCTGTTTTTCCCCGCGAGGCGAGCGCCGCCGCGTTGACCTCGGCCCACAACACCGGCCAGAGATTGTGCATCTCCATCGGATCGGAGCCATCGGCAAGCGCCACATCGGTCGGCAGGTATTCGCCGAAGTCGGCCATCCAGCCGTCGATGCCGATGTCGAGCATTTCGCGCCCCAGCACCCTCTCGGCGAACCAGTCGCAAGTCTCGCGCCGGGTAAAATCGAGCACGCCGCAATCGAATTCGCCGAAATCGTCCAGATAGACCGCGTCGCTGTCCTGCCGCAGGCAGAAATGCCCGCCGGCCAGTGCCTCGCCATATAGCAGGCCGTCAACCGCGAGATAGGGGTTGGCATAGGCGAGAAACCGGATGCCGCGTGCCTTGAGTCCGGCAATCCGTGCAGGCAGGTCTGGATAGCGTGCTTCGCTCGCACGCCAGTCCCACAACAGGCGGCGGCCGAAGCTGGTTTCGCGAATGCCCGCCCAGTCCTCGCACCACAGGCCCGAGATGGCGGCGCCTGCCTCGATGAAACGCTCAAGCCGCTCGAAGCTGCGCGCGCCATCCTTGAGGCCCAGGATCGCCCCGCCGATCGCCCAGTCGGGCAGGGGAGGCTGACGGCCAAACCGGCTGGAGAGCGCGCCGACCAGGTCCTGCGGGCCATCTGCAGCGAACAGTTCGAAGCAGGCAGTGTTGCTCCAAACTTCGACGCAGTGCGCTGCCGGATCAGTGAAGTCGAGCACGCTGTAGCAGGTGGCATCGAGGTGCACCGCAAGCCAGCGCGAGGTCAGGAAGGTGGGCTGCGGGTAGTTGGTGCTCCAGTAGTCGCCGCCCGCCATGCCGAGTTCATCCATCTGGCGGGTCAGCTCGGTCGACTTGTCGCGGCCGACTCCCGGCTCGCTGGTCCACATCGGAAAGCGGCGACCGTTCAGCGCGAGATAGCTCATCTGCTCGCCGCCGCCCCAGACGGCTTCGCCGGGTTCGCTATGGAAGCGCAGCCAGATGCGGTCATGCGCCGGATCCAGCGCGGTCACGGTCAAAGCGCCTTGCTTGGTGGCTATCCGCGCCAGCGGCACGCCATCGGAAAGGAGAGTGACTGTGCTGCCCTCCATTTGCCATTCTGCGGGCGAGACAAGACCGGTGGGCGAATCCTCGATGCGGAAATTGCCGCGGAACATCGCAATCTCCGCCGCGCCGCGCGCCAATGTCAGCGCCGGACAACCGGGGCGATGGCACAACACCAACCGGCCGGCAAAATGCACGTCAAACCCGTCTTCCGCTGGCTCGAAGCGCGCGATCACCGCCTGATTCACTCCTGCATGGGTCACTGTGGCGGCGATGCCACAGTGCGCTGTTGTCTCGTATGACACCGCTTGACATATCCGCGCGGCTGACGCAATTCAAGGGGCACTTGAGGTCGGCGGGAGGAACCACGGCCATATCGCTTGTTCGCCGATGGCCGTCCACGGGACGGGTCGGCTCTAGGGAGGAAAATCATGAAATCGACGCTCCGCGCCACATCCGCGCTCGCGCTGGCCAGCTTTGCCCTGGCGCTCGCCGCTGCTCCTGCGCTCGCCCAGTCGGCCGACGCAGGTGCCGATGAAGAACTCGGCGTCGCCGAAATCGTCGTCACCGCGCAAAAGCGCACCGAGCGCCTACAAGATGTGCCGGTTGCTGTCACCGCGCTTAGCGGCGACAAGCTGGAAGGTCAGGGCGGGATCAATCTCGAGACCGCGCAGACCATCATCCCGACGCTGAATATCCAGAAGTCCGGCACGACGCTGAACCAGTCGATCTACATGCGCGGCGTCGGCACCGCGACTTTCTCGATCGCCGCTGAGCCAAGCGTTTCGACCGTGGTCGACGGCGTGGTCTATGCCCGTGCTGGCGAGGCTTTCTCCGATCTCGTCGATATCGAGCGCCTGGAAGTGCTGCGCGGACCGCAAGGTACGCTGTTTGGCAAGAATGCCTCCGCCGGCGCTATCAATATCGTAACCCGCCGCCCGGGCGACAAGCTCGGCGGTTCGGCGGAATTGAGCTATTTTGACCGCAACGAAGTGCGCGGGCGGGTTTCGCTCGATGCGCCGCTTTCGGAAAACGTGCGCACCCGCTGGGTGGGCTTCTACACCGAGTATGACGGCAACATCTTCAACGTTGCACCAAACGTGAACAGCCGGGTCAATGGCTACAAGCGCTGGGGCCTGCGCGGCACGATCGTCGCCGACCTCTCGCCCGACGTGAAGCTGACGGTGATCGGCGACTATCGCAAAGCTAATGATGACTGCTGCGCGCAGGTCATCGGCACGGTCGGCACCGGGCTTGCCTTTCAGGTTTTGCCCGCCCCGCTTGGCGCCGACAGCCGCACGATCAACCAGAACCTGATTACGCGCACCGACGAGGAAAGCTGGGGCCTTTCGGCGCAGCTCGATGCCGAGCTGGGTGATCATTCGCTGACCTCGATCACCGCCTATCGCGAATGGAAGAACACCGAAATCCGCGACGGCGACTGGCTGCCGCAGGCCTATATCGGCCTCAACCAGCTGCACGATTCCGGGCCGCAGCAGGCCAAGACCTTCAGCCAGGAACTGCGGCTCGCCTCGCCGACCGGCAATTTCCTCGAATACCTGCTGGGTGCCTATTATTCGCATGCCGTGAACGACCGCGTGTTCCGCCGCGATACAACGCTTTGCGCTTCGGCGGTGACGCCTGCGCCCACCGTGCCGACGCCGTGCACCAGCCCGCTTGCCACGAACCTGCGCACCGTCACCGGCATTGCCCCGCACGGTGCAAAGTTCAACAATCTGGCGGTCTTCGGCAATGTCACGCTCAATGTCAGCGAGCAGTTTCGCCTGATTGGCGGTCTGCGTCTGACCAACGACAAGCTTGATGTCTATCACAGCCGCACGTCCGTAAATCTCGATGTCAACAACGCGGGCGCGCCGGTGACCACAGGTGGCGTGTTTCCGCCCTTTGGCCCCTTCACCAGCGAGGTCGAGACCACGAACGTCTCGGGCCGGGCCGGCTTGCAGTATGATCTGGACCGCAGCGTGATGGCCTATGCAACCTACACGCGCGGCTACAAAGGTCCGGGCTACAACATGTTCTTCAACCTGAGCGTGACGACGACGCCCGTGGTCGAGGCGGAAACGTCCGATGCCTTCGAGATTGGCTTGAAGAACACGCTGTTCGGCGGCAAGGCGACGCTCAATCTTGCGGCATTTTACACCAAGTTCGACAACTTTCAGGCGAACAACCCCGATCTTGCGGCCGGCGTCGTGATCAGCCGCTTCACCAACGCAGGCAAGGTATCGACCCGCGGCTTCGAAGTCGATTTCAATGCCGTGCCGATCCCGGGGCTGACGATCACCGGTGGTCTCGCCTATACCGACGCGCATGTCGATGCCTTCAAGGTGGTCCCCGGTGCCAACCCGGCGGAGATCATCCCCGCCGGCACGCCGCTGCTTTTCGCACCCAAGTGGAAAGGCACTTTCGGCATCGACTATCGCACGACTGTGACGAGCGGCATCGACCTGTTCCTCGGCGGTCAGGCCTCGGCACAGGGCAAGCAGCTTTCGATCTTCTCGCCCAATGCGGCGCTGCGCGATCTGGGCACGATCGACGGCTATGAACTGGTCAATGTTCAGGTCGGCTTCGGCGACAGCGAGGACAAGTGGCGCCTGATGTTCCAGGTGCGCAACCTGTTCGACAAGAGCTATGTCGCGCACAAGGAAAGCGGCGGCCCGGGCGGCTCGATTCGCTTCCAGATCCCGCGCGATGCCGATCGCTACTGGGGGGTCACGGGCCGGATCAACTTCTAAAAGCCCGAGCCACAATCGGGTCGCAGGAGGCCGCGGGGTTCGCTCCGCGGCCTTTTTGCTATGCTGCCCGTTCGTCCTCGGCAGTAATCCGGGGGACCAGCAGGTGGATCCAGGCGAGCGCGAGCAAATAGGCGGCCGCCGCCCCGAAGAACAGCGGCGCATAGCCATAGCCACCGGTCAGCAGCCTGCCCGTCACTTCCTGGATGCCGAAGCCTGCGAGGTTGCCGGCAATCGCACCGATGGCCATCACCGTGGCAACGCGCGAAGCAGGAACGGCATCGGCGGCGAAGCCGAAGATGTTGGTCGAGAAGCCCTGATGGGCAAACAGCCCCATGCCGATGATCGCAGCTGCCACCCAGGGGCTGGACGCGGTGAGCGCCAGCGGAATTGGCACGATGATCAGCGCGAAAGTCAGCATTGCCAGCTTGCGCGCCGAATTGACGCTGCGACCGCGCGCCAGCAATGCCGGGAACAGCGAGCCGCCCGAAAGCGCGCCCAGCGCGGCGAGGCTGAAGGCCAGCGCGGTGGGCCCGACCAGTTCCTGCTGACTGAGGTTGAACACCTTGTGGAACAGATCGGGCAGCCAGAACGTGAAAAACCACCAGAACATGTCCGTCAGCGCCTTGGCGCCGGCGATGGCCCAGGTGGTGCGGTCGCGCGCCGCTTCCCGGAAGGAGAGTTTCTCGGCCGCCGCAGCCCCCGCCGCGCGCGGCAGTGGCTTGAGGCGGCGCGTGCCGACGATCCAGAACAGGATCCACACGAAGCCAAGTGCGCCGGTAACGATGAATGCGGCTTTCCAGCCGAACATCACGGCAAACGGAATGACGGTCAGCGGCGCCAGGATATTGCCGATATTGGGCGCGGTGTTGACAATGCCCAGCGCCATCGAGCGCTGGCGTATCGGCAGATACTGCGCGGCGGCCTTGACCGCCGCCGGCGTGTTCACCGCTTCGGCCGCGACCAGAACCACCCGGGCCATGAGAAACTGGGTGACATTGGCAGCGAAGGCGTGGGCGATGCCGGCCATCGACCAGATCACGACCGCCGCACCATAGGCCAGCCGCACCCCGAAGCGATCGATCAGCCAGCCGACGAACAGCAGCGCGGTAGCGGCGGCGAGCTGCGACATGGCGGCAAAATGCGCGAACTCGGCATCGCTCCAACCGTATTCGGCCTCGATGGAGGGCTTGAGCAGCGAAAGCACCTGCCGGTCGACATAGTTGAGGATGGTGCCGATGAAGACCAGTGCGATCAGGAAGTTTCGCGTGCGTGCGAGAGTCCGGTCTTCGGTTGAGTCGCCCATCCTGTCCTCTCCTCCAAGTGACATTCAGCTTGCACCTTACGCCTCCGGAGGGATATGAAAAGCAAATATGACACCGAGAGACACAAGTCCGTCGTCGTGGTCCGGGATTGACTGGGAGACGCTGCCGCACGGCGGCGACCTGTTCGGCGAGCTAGAATACGCCGAAAGCACGGCAAAAGTTGTGCGCGAGGAGCCATCGCTCTGGCCCGGTCTCTCGCTGTGCGGCGTGGCAGCGGCTTCGGCGGCATGGCTCTCGGAGCATTACGGCTTTCCGATCATGCTGCTCGGCCTCTTGGTCGGACTGTCGCTAAATTTCATCACCCGCGATCCGCGAACGCACCGCGGCCTCGACTTTGCCTCGCGCACATGCTTGCGGATCGGCATTGTCCTGCTCGGCCTGCAAGTCAGCGCCAGCCAGATTGTCGCGCTGGGTGCGGCGCCCTTTGCTGCTTTGCTGGCCGTGATGAGCATAACCATTCTGGCTGGCGTAGCCGGGGCGTGGGCGGTCGGGCAGAGCCGGCATGCCGGTGTGCTCGCGGGCGGCTCGACGGCAATCTGCGGTGCGAGCGCTGCGCTCGCGCTTTACGGAGTGATCGGCAAAGATCGGCTCAGCCAGGCGCAATTTGCACTGACGCTGGTGGGAATTTCACTCGCGAGCGCCTTTGCCATGTCGGTTTACCCTGCAATCGCGGGCGAACTGGCGCTGAGCGACCAGCAAGCCGGCTTCCTGATCGGCGCCTCGGTCCACGATGTCGCGCAGGCGATCGGCGGCGGCTATGCCTTTTCCGATGGTGCGGGCAGCTATGCGACGATCGTCAAGCTGGCCAGGGTATCGCTGCTGGCGCCAGTGGTACTGATTGTCAGCGTGGCCGTCGGGAGTGGCGCCGGGACCCGTGACGGAGCCTGGTGGCGCCGCCTCAGCCTGCCTTGGTTCATCGCCGCATTCCTGGCCACAGTTGCCCTCAACAGCCTGGTTGCCATGCCGGCGCAGATTGCTTCCTCAGCCCTGGTTGCCTCGAAGGGACTGCTGCTGCTGGCGGTCACCGCAACTGCGATGCGATCACGCATGGACTTGCTGATGGAAATGGGCTGGCGTGCGACTGTCCCGGTGATAGCCGCAACCCTGGCCAGCCTTGCGGCCTCACTGGGATTTGTCCTGACCGTCATGTGAGCGCATTGCCGGCGCGGACCAAGCCTCGGATGGTAGAACCCAGAAGCGAAACTCTGCCCTTACGCCACACTGTTGTGGCGGCGCCCAGGCTGCCAAAGCAGTCGGCTTATTGCAACAGTGGCGATTCATTCAT
>JANLSP010000526.1:0-10753 GCA_031362485.1 Novosphingobium sp. | reverse complement strand
CGCCGGTGCCGGTGATGCCGGGGGTCAGATTGCGGTGGTCGCGAACGATGAAGGCCGCCTCTTTCCGCAGCTCGGTCGGGGAGACGAACATCCGGCCGAACAGCGGCTGATAGATATAGGAAATCTCGACGAACATGACCGCCTGGCCCGGGAAGGCGGAAACTATCGCACCGGGGCGTCCGAGTCCGGTTATGACCGTGCCGGTCAGCCCGTAGTTGGTGCCGCCGTAGCGCGAAGTCCGTGACAGGCTGCCCGCACAACGCTGCCAATGGATGTATTGGCGTTCGGTGTTCAGATCATATTCGAGGCTGGAGAGAATCAAGCGGCCCGAGGTTGAGAAATTAATATCGCGACCCTGCGTTATCGCACCTTTCATGATCGAATCGATGTCGGTCTCGTTGATCGTCGGGGTCACGCCGCTGTTATCAGTCTGGCCAAGCCGCGCTGCATTATCCGCCAGCGAGAGCGCCAACTCGCTGACCTGCATGTTGACGCTCGACATGTAGGCGATTTCGGTCCCGTACATGCCCAGGGTGGTGAACAGCGGCAAGACCACCGCCATTTCTACCAGCGCTGCGCCGCTGGTCGAGGTGGCGAGCCGCTTAGCAAAGGAGGACAGCCGGGTGCGTCGGGGCAGGTAGGGCAGCTTCATGTGCAGATTCCAGATGAAGCACCGTAGTTGGCCTGGTCGGCGAAAGGCTGATTCTTCTTCACCGCCGTGGCGCGAAGCACGCGGCTATTCCAGTTGTAGGGAGCAAAAGGAATCTTGAAAGTTGGCGGATAGGTGGCCGTGACGGTGTAGAGCACGACGTCGCCCGCGCCGCCATTGCCCGAAACGCCGATGTCGGCATTCCAGGTTCCGTTGCGGTTTTCATCGACATAACTTTCCTGGTTGTCGCAGGTGCCATTGTTGTTGAGGTCGTTCCAGCGCTCCTTGCGGCCGATATCGGCAAAGTCGTAATAGCTGACACGGGTTGTGATGACTGCGGAGGCGGGCAGAAGCGGGCCGATCATCTCGCGTACAATCCGATCGGCGCGGGTGGTGTCCGCCGTCTCTAGCGAGGAATCGCGCGCTGCGCGCTGCACCGCGCCGCTCATCACCGACTTGGCGTAAACCATCTGGCTGACATCGAGCAGGCCTATGATTAACGTGATGAAGACCGGCGCGACAAAGGCGAACTCGACCGCGCTCGCCCCGCCGCTGCACGCAGCAAGCCGGGCGAACCGCTGGTACAGGCGCTTGGTGAGCGAGCGCGGCCCGAGGATCACTGCACGATCCTGAGTTCGCCGACCTGGTTGGCGATATCCTGGAACGCGGCGTTCAGCTCGCTTGAATCATTCGCCTGGTAGGAGCTGTCATTGGAGCCGCATGCGGTCAGGTCGCTGGACAGGCTGGTGCCGAATGCGATGACCCAGATGCGAATTCCCTTGGCCTTGGCCGCTTCGCACAGTGCCAGGAAGCGCAGCCGGTGGCGGGCGTTCTGGTTGGTGCTGCCGTCGGAGGTCACGCGCTTGTCATGATATTCGATACCATAGGAGCTGTGCAATTTGGAGACAGTGTAGAGCTCGCCGTCAGTCATGTAGATGATGTGCCGGGCAACCGCACCGCCGTTCGATGGTGCCGTCGTCACATTGGCCGAGAAGATCCCGGAAGGCGAGCTCAGCCGCGCGCCCCATAGAATGCCGATGTCGTGATAGGTGTTGCCGCTGGCCACCAGCGAGTCGGCATAGGTATCGAAGGCAGATTTGGCCATCGTGCCGAGTAACCGCGCAGCACGCGGGCAATAGGTGGTGGCTTTGATACCGAACGGCGATGTCGCAATGTCGGCATCACGATATTTGGTGACGCCATTGCTGACATAGGATTCGCGGCGGATATAGGAGAGTTCCGGCCAGAAGGGTTTCCACTTGGTGGCATTGTCGCTGGTCGGGACCATGTCGATGTTGAGGTCGTGGGCGTTGCTTGGCGACATGCCGGAGATCGTTGAGAAGGAGATCGAACCGGTCTGAACCGTCTGGCGCTCCTCGATGCAGCCCGCCCAGGTAGTGCTTTGCGCCGCGCCATTGGTGCCGGTCGGCGTGCTGGTTGTGGCAAATGTCTTGTAAGTTGTCGTGTCAAAAGTAACCGGCTTGTAATTCCACGAAGAGAACGACTGCACGTTCGCCGGCGCGTAGATCGGGGTTTCCGTATCGGTTTCGGTCGTCACCTGATCGCGGGTGTTGGTCCGCACCTGGATCCTGCGGTTGCCGCTGACCTTTACACATTGGTATTCTTGCTGGGTCTGCGGCTGGGTGATCGTGGTGATGGTTATCCGGTTGCCGCTGCCATCGATATAAGGCGTACCGACGACTTCGCTCGGGCTCCCATTGTCCGCCCAGGTGGACGGGTTCGGACTGGGTATTGCCGCGTTGCAAGTCGTGTTGCCTGAATAGTTCGTGGAATTCCAATACGACCAGCTACCGCTGCTGGAATTGTTGGAAGTTGTACTGTTTGTGGTTGTAGGACTGTTCCACCCGCTCTGCTGGGACGTTGTGGATGTGGTAAAAATGGCCTCTCGCGAATCTATCGTGACGCTGTCGGCGATGTAGCTGGGGTTGAGGTTGTAGAGCAGTGCACCGACATTGACCGACGAGGAATAGGGCACAAAGCCGTAGCGGATCCGGGCATTGGACGCGGTGGTGGCAGACGCAACGGTATTGTAGAAGCTCTTCATCGCGGCGCGAAGGATTTCGATTTTCGAGCCTCCCGTCGGCGGGCTGCTGCTGCCATTGGGTGCGTCGGCCATAGAGCCGGTGGTATCGAGCACCATGACGATATCGCTGTTGCCGACCTGCATCGAGGCCTTGCAAGTGACCGCCACGGCCATATTGCGCACGCCGAAAATGCTCATCACGATAGTCTTGACGGTTGCCGAAGCTGAACCTGTAACCGTGCTGCCGCTATCGGGTGTGCTGGTGGTAAAGACAACGTTTGAGGCGTTCTGTTCACCGGCGTCGAAGTTTGTGTTGAAATATGCGTTCGCCTGGGTCTGGGCGGCCGAACTGTAACCTGCATTGGTTATGGCCCGGCGGCCAGCCAGGGTGCCGGCGTCGCAAGCCGATTGCAAGCGAGTCTTGGCCATGTAGGTGCGAGACATATCGACGCCGCCGCCGACCATTGCTGCAAGCGCGACCATGCCGACCGCTGCCATTGGCAGGATATTGCCCGACTTATCGCGCCACACCAGTGCGCCATACTTGACGATGCCCCGCATGGTTCCATGCCCCTTGACTGCTGCGCACCATGCGCGAGCGGTTGTGCACCGACTTTTACGGAGTGAGTGTCTAAGATTGCTTTAATGCCCATGGTTGTCGTCCCACCGGTACCAACAGGCTATGCGAGGCGGAAACCGCGACTTATCGAGGGTTAATACGCTGGTTCGGTCAGAGCCCGGCGCGGTAGAAAGTTTACGGACGATGAAGGCTGGCGATAAAGATCTGGTCACACAGCCGGTCGGCGTGCTGCCGGTGCAGCAGCGCCTTGCGCTGGCCTATGCCACCAGAGGATCGCGTGCACCGCTGACGCTGCTGTTCGCGCTCGACCAGCGCTTGGCCAGCATCGTGCGGAACTCGCGCGAACCGATGCTGGCGCAGCTCAGGCTTGCCTGGTGGCGCGAGAGTCTCGCAGGGGGGGCGGCGCAAGGCGGGCGCGGCGCTGATCCGCTGCTGGCACTGGTCAGTCACTGGTCCGGCCCGCTCGCGCCACTGGCTGCCCTCGCCGATGGCTGGGAAGGGCTGACCGGCAGCGCGCCGCTGCCGCAGAGTACCTTCGTCCAACTTGCCGAAGCACGCGCCGGCGCTTTTGCGGCATTGGCCCCAGGTGAGCCGGCAGCCAGCACCGCGCACCGCATGGGGCTGGGCTGGGCCTTGGTCGATATCGCCGCGCACCTTTCAGACCCGCGCGAGCGCGAGACTGTGTTGGTGCTCGCGCGCAGCCAGAATTGGCGCTGGCAGCGCCTTCCCCGGGGATTGCGACCACTTGCCGTGCTGCATGGGCTTGCCGCGCAGGCAATTCGGATGGAAACTCCCGTGATGAGCTCTGGCCCGGGGATGTTGCTTCGCGCCATGCGGATCGGGCTGACCGGCCGGTAGGGGAGTTATTCAGGGATGAGCCGCATCGTGCTGGGCGCTGTCGCCGCTTTGCTGCTGGTCGGGGCAGGGCTGTTCTGGTGGCAGGGCCGCGCGGCGACCGAGCACGGTGCGCCGCCGCCCGAAGCGCTTGCAGAGCCGAGTGGCGAAGAGCCCTTGCCTTATGCCGATGGCAGCGGTCTGCGCGGCGCTTCGCCGCCCGAGGCCGATCCGGTAACCCGCGAGCAGCGGCGGTTTGACCGTATCGACCGCAACCGCGACGGCCGCGTCACCGCCAACGAACTGCTTGCCCCGCGCGCCGCAGCCTTCCGCAAGCTCGATGCCGATGGCAACAACCTGCTGACCTTTCAGGAATGGTCGGTGCGCACTGCAGCCCGGTTCCGCAATGCCGATGGCAACCGCGACAATGCGCTGACCCGCGAGGAATTCGCCACCACCAAGCCCAAGCGTTCCGCGCAGCCGGCCTGCCGCTGCTCCCCAATGCCCCGCCGCGCCGCTGCTCCCGCACGCAAGGGCACACCTCCTGCTGAGGAAGTCGACGAATCAGGCGGCGACGAGGGGGACCCAGCCCTTTAGATCGTGCTTGGCGCGCTCGGTATAGGCCGCTTTACGCTGCTTTTTCTTCACATCATGCAACGGCGGAAACAGGCCGAAGTTGATATTCATCGGCTGATAGGTCTCCGCTTCGGCATCGCCGGTGATGTGCGCCAGCAACGCCCCCAGCGCCGTAGTCGCCGGAGGGGACTGCCACTCGCATCCGCCCAGTTCCGCCGCCGCCATCAGACCCGAGACCAGGCCTATCGCCGCGCTTTCCACATAACCTTCGCAGCCGGTGATCTGCCCGGCAAACCGCACATGCGGCGCAGACTTGAGCCGCAGTTGCCGATCAAGCAGCACCGGAGAATTGAGGAAGGTGTTGCGGTGCAGCCCGCCGAGCCGCGCGAATTCGGCGTTCTCCAGCCCCGGAATGGTGCGGAACAGGCGCACCTGTTCGGCGTGCTTCAGCTTGGTCTGGAAGCCGACCATGTTCCACAGCGTGCCCAGCTTGTTATCCTGCCGCAATTGCACCACCGCATGCGGCCAGCGCCCGGTTTTGGGATTGTCGAGCCCCACCGGCTTCATTGGCCCGAAACGCAAGGTATCGAAACCACGCTCGGCCATGACCTCGATCGGCATACAGCCGTTGAAATAGGGAGTGTTCTCCTCCCATTGTTTGAACACGGTCTTCTCGCCCGCGATCAGCCCGGCGTGGAACGCAGCATACTGCTCGCGGTCCATCGGGCAGTTGATGTAGTCTTTGGTGTCACCCTTATCCCAACGCGAGGCCATCCAGCAGACCTCCATGTCGATGCTGTCGCGGTGGACTATAGGTGCGATGGCATCGAAGAACGCGAGACTTTCCGCGCCAGTCGCCGCGCCGATGCTGTGCGCCAGCGCAGCCGCAGTGAGCGGCCCGGTGGCGACGATGGTCAGACCCGATTCGGGCAGCACATCGATCCGTTCGCGCACCACTTCGAGCGTCGGCTGGGCCGCAAGCGCGGCTTCAACTTCAGCCGAAAACACATCGCGGTCCACCGCCAACGCCGATCCTGCCGGAACCTGCGCCTTTGCCGCCGCTGCCATGACCAGCGAACCCAGTTCACGCATTTCGTGGTGCAGCAGGCCGACGGCATTGCTGACATCGTCGTCCGAGCGGAAAGAGTTGGAGCAAACCAGTTCGGCCAGGGCATCGGTTTGGTGGGCATCAGTGCCATCGCCGCCACCACGCATCTCGGAAAGGCGCACCTTGATGCCGCGCCGCGCGAGCTGCCACGCTGCCTCGCTGCCGGCAAGACCGCCGCCGATTATGTGAATGTCGTGAATCATGGCCGTGCAACTAGCGGTTGCGCCGTGTGAATGACAGGGGCAAGCGCCGCACCGGGGAGTTTCCGATATGCTGAAGACTATGCTGACGGAGCAGCGGCCATGGCTGATCGCCAGCGCACTGGCGGCGGCGAGCCATTATCTGCTTGGCGATGCTGCCGGGCCAGAACTGCACACCACCTTCTGGAAGGGCGTAGGGGTTGCAATGCTGGCGGTCTATGCGCTGCTGCGGGACGCCCGCGCCATTGCCGCGGTCATGGCGCTTTCGGCAGCCGGCGACATGGCGATCGAGTGGAATGTCGGCGCCGGGGGATTTGCATTCCTGCTCAGCCATTTGACGGCCATCGCATACTATCTGCGCCATCGCCGAGCGGCCACCAGTTCCAGCCAGAAAGCAGCCGCAGTTGCGCTGGTGATTGGCATGCCGATCATCGGCTTCCTGCTCCCACAGGACACTACCCAGGCAATGGCCGCTGCGATCTATGGCCTGGCGCTGGGCGGCATGGCGGCGGCGGCATGGACCAGCACATTCCCGCGCTACCGGGTCGGCATCGGCGCGCTGCTGTTTGTCGCTTCCGACGTGCTGATTTTCGCCAGGATGGGCCCATTGGCGGCGAGCCCGCTGCCGGGAGCGCTGATCTGGCCGCTGTATTATGTGGGTCAATCGCTGATTTGTCTCGGAGTTGTGGGCACGTTGAAGCGCACGATGAGCGCCGCACCTTAGGTGCGTGGCTACCAAAGCAGCTCCAGTTCGCCATCGGCGCCGTAGGCCAGCGGGCCATGCGCAACCACCGCTGCCAATGGCAATTCAGCGAAGATATGCGGGAACAGCTGTCCGCCGCGCGATGGTTCCCAGCGCACCGCGTCGCCAAGCAGGGAGAGATCAACCGCCGCGATATGGAGGCCTGACAGACCGGCGAAGTGCTTGGCGACAGTCTCTGCGAGCTGCGTTGCTGTCGAAAGATGGATGAAACCGTCGGCCAGATCGACCGGGGCGCCGGCAAATGTGCCATCTGTCTGCCACTTGGCGAACTGCTCGGCCGTCAGAACCTTGTAGGCCCGGTTAGGCAGCAGAGTCACGCTTGCCGGCATCAAACCCTGTGCCAGCCAACGGCTAGGGACTTGCCGTCGCCGAGCTCAAAACCGACACCGCGTGCCATGAGTTTGCCGCCAACCAGCCAGCGGACTTCGTAGAAATCGCCGGTCCTCTCGATTTGCAGATCGTATTCGTCGGAAAACTCGCCGCTATCGAGGAAGTAACGCACGTGAAAATTTCCGACGAAACCTGAGCGAGGCCCACCTGTCGCCAGACCCGGACCGCCGTAAGCGTGGCCAAAGTTCCACCGGGCAAGCAGTGTCCCTGGCGATTGGGTGAGAGTATAGACGACGACCCCAACATTCTCGACTTGGGGTGCAGGCGCGGCAGCCTGTGCCGGCCTTACACCGCAAACCAGCAGAAAAAAGGCGAAAGCCAACGATCCAAACAAAGCTCTATTCATGCTCATCATCCTTGAACGCTAGGCTCCACGCATCATTCGCTCGCGTTTTCAGCGCCTTCGCCTTCCTCGCCTTCGCCGTCCCCTCCCGCATCGGCAAGCCGCACCGCGCTAACTACTGTCTCCGCATCGGCAACATTGAACAGCCGCACGCCAGCGCTGCCGCGTCCGATCACCCGCAGGCTCTCGAGCGGCAAGCGGATCAGCTTGGCCTGATCGGTAACCAGCATCAGCTGATCGGCAACGGCGGCCGGGAAGCTGGCCACTACAGGTCCATTGCGGGCGATGTTGTCGATATTGGTGATGCCCTGTCCGCCGCGGCCGGTGCGGCGGTATTCGTAGGCCGAGCTGAGCTTGCCATAACCATTGGCGCAGACTGTCAGGATGAATTGTTCCTTGGCTACCAGTTCGGCGAAGCGATCGGGGCTCATGACCGGTTCGCTTTCCTTGTCGGGCTTCCAGGGGGCATGGCGCAGATAGTCCTCGCGCTCCTCCTGATCCTTGACGCCGACCCGGTGGAGGATCGACAGCGAGATCACCTCGTCGTTTTTCTTCAGCGTCATGCCGCGAACGCCGGTGGAGGTGCGGCTGACGAATTCGCGCACGTCGTCACCAGCAAAGCGGATCGCCTTGCCCTGACGCGTGGCAAGCAGCACATCATCGCCAGCATCAAGCAGCGCGACGCCTATCAGATGATCCGCCGAATCCTCCTCAAACCGCATGGCGAACTTGCCATTGGACGGGATGTTGGCGAAAGCATCCATCGAGTTGCGCCGGACATTGCCCTTGGCGGTGGCGAAAACGACATTGAGATCGCCCCAGGTGCTCTCATCCTCGGGCAGCGGCAGCACCGCCGCGATAGTTTCGTCCTTGTCGAGCGCCGGCAGCAAGTTGACGATGGGCCGCCCGCGTGTCGCTGGGCCGCCTTCGGGCAGACGCCAGACCTTGAGCCGGTAAACCTTGCCGGCGGTTGAAAAGAACAGCACCGGATTGTGCGTCGAGGTGACGAACATCGCCGAAACGACATCCTCGTCCTTGGTCGCCATGCCGGCGCGCCCCTTGCCGCCGCGCGCCTGCGCGCGGAAAGTGGAGAGCGGCGTCCGCTTGATGTAGCCGTCCATGGTGACAGTCACGACCATGTCGTCGCGCTCGATCAGGTCCTCGTCGTCGATCCCGTCCCAGGCTGGGGCGATTTCGGAGAGGCGCGGGGTTGCAAAGGCGTCCCTTACCGCAACCAGTTCATCACGCATCACGCCATAAAGCTTCACCCGGTCGGCGAGGATCGAGAGATATTCGGCGATGGCGTCGGCGAGAATCTGCAACTCGCCGCCGATTTCGTCACGGCCAAGCGCAGTCAGGCGGTGGAGGCGCAGGTCAAGGATCGCCCTGACCTGAACTTCGGAAAGCTGGTAAGTGCCGCCTTCCTGCTCTGCGCTGGGTTCGATGGCCTCAACCAGGGCGATATATTGTGCAATATCACCAATCGGCCATTGCCGCGCCAGCAAGGCCGCCCGGGCAGCCGCTGGATTGGGTGAACCGCGAATGATCCGCACAACTTCGTCGAGGTTGGTTACCGCGATCACCAGGCCAAGCAACAGATGCGCCCGGTCTCTCGCCTTGTTCAGCTCGAACTTGGTGCGCCGGGTGATCACCTCTTCGCGAAAGCCGATGAACGCCTGAATGAAATCGCGCAGCAGCAATGTCTCCGGGCGACCGCCACGAATCGCCAACATGTTCGCCGGGAAACTCGACTGGGCAGGGGAATGCCGCCACAGCTGGTTCAGAACCACTTCAGGGGTGGCATCGCGCTTAAGATCGATCACCACGCGCACACCCAGGCGGCTTGATTCGTCACGAATGTCTGAGACACCCTCGATCCGCTTGTCCTTGGCTGCCTCGGCGATTTTCTCCACCAGCCCGTTTTTGCCAGTCTGGTAGGGGATCGAGGTCAGCACGATCGAGCGGCGGTCGCCCCGGCCTTCCTCGATCTCATAGCGGCAGCGTTGCAGGATCGATCCGCGCCCGGTGGTGTAGGCGCTGCGCGCGCCTGCCGTGCCGAGAATGATCGGCGCAGTGGGGAAATCCGGACCCGGAATGATCTCGAACAGTTCTTCGTTGGTAATTGCCGGGTTTTCGATGAAAGCGAGGCAGCCGTCGATCACTTCGCCGAGATTGTGCGGCGGAATGTTGGTCGCCATGCCGACGGCAATGCCGCCTGCGCCATTGACCAGCAGGTTCGGGAACCGCGCGGGAAGCACGGTCGGTTCCTGCCGCGAGCCGTCGTAGTTGTCAGTGAAATCGACGGTATCCTTGTCGAGATCGTCGAGCAGGCTGTTGGCCACTTTGGCCAGCCGTGCCTCGGTATAGCGCATCGAGGCCGGATCGTCGGGATCCATCGAGCCGAAATTGCCCTGGCCATCGACCAGCGGCACCCGCATCGACCAATCCTGGGCCATGCGGACCAGGGCGAAGTAGATCGCGGTGTCGCCATGCGGGTGATAGTTGCCCATGACATCGCCGACGATCTTGGCGCATTTGCGATAGGGCCGCCCGGCGACCATGCCGCCCTCCTGCGCGGCGAACAGGATCCGGCGGTGAACCGGCTTCAGACCATCACGCACATCGGGCAGCGCGCGCGACACGATCACGCTCATCGCGTAATCGAGATAGCTCGTCTTCATCTCATCGACGATGTCGACGCGGGCATACTCGCCCATGGGCAAGGGAGATTCAGGGGTTTCTTGGTCGTCGCTCACGCGGAATATGCTTGTCCAGTTGGCTGGAAGGGTGAGGCCAAGGCCCTAGGCCAAGCCATTGCCGAACGCCAGCCACAGTAATGCAATTGCCACAATGGTTCAGAGCTTTTCCACATATGCTGAACATGCGCGGCCGAAGCCATTCAATCGCGGTTCAGCGGTGCGGCAATAGCTGCGGCAACAGTTGCCAAGCTGACGAATCCGGGCTTATGGCATAGTGACAACCAATGAGGCGGCGCGCCGATGATTCCGCCGCAGTCTTGAGGAGACGTTCTTATGATCCACAGCTTCAGGCTCCGCCGCAATCGCCAGATTGGCCGCCTTGCTCTTGGCACTGCACTTGCGATGGGGACCGCACTTGCGGCTCCCTTCTCGGCCCCCGCAATTGCTGCAACTAAGCCGGCACCTGCCGCCAAGATCACGCTTTCGAAGGCATTCATGCCGCTCTATTCCAATATGGCCAAGGCCATCGAAACCGCCAAGGCCCGCCCCGATGTGGTCGCCGCGCGC
>JANLSP010000133.1:0-5952 GCA_031362485.1 Novosphingobium sp. | reverse complement strand
GTGAATGAGCGGGTGCAGGCCGGATTGTTGATCAGGCCCAGCCCGGGATTGGGCGAAGGTGTGACTGCGCGCGAGCAGACCACGGATGCCGGAACGCCGCTTAGTGTGGGGACGATGCGCACGTTGTTGGCATCCACATGGGCATATTCCCAGGTGTTGCGGATGCCGGCAGTGATGGCGAACTGGTCAGTGATTTTGTAGGTCGCCTGAGCATAGATGCCATGCGTGCGATAGGTGTAGACATTATTGGCGATCGATATGCTGCCGGCTACTGAGGCGGTGGTGCAACGAAATGCGTAGACGGTGCCGTCGGGGCAAACCGCATAGACCGCAGTATATTGCTGCTGCGCGCCAAACTGGCCCCCGCGCGGTGTGCTGCGTTCAAGATAGCCTCCCGCCTGCCAGGTCAGGCGATCATCCGAAGTGCGCCCCTGGAACTGAAGTTCCTCGGTGAAGTTGCCGCGATTGTCCTGCCCGGTATTGGGTCCGGGAAAGGTATTTGTGACGTAGACCCCGGGGATATTGTCGCCGGTGATGTTGAAGGAATAGCGCTCCTTGGCCCCCGCATAACTGGCGATGTTTTTGACGGTAAGCGTGTCGCTGGCCTGCCAGGTAGTGGTATTGATTACTTGCCACAATTCCTGGACCACGAACGGATCGGGCAAGTTGTTTTCGGCGTCATAAAAGCCAAAGCCCGCCGCAATCTCACGATCTAGCTGGGCGCAAGCGCCGGCCCGGGTCGGGGCAAAATGGCCAGTCGATCCGGGCACACCCCCCCGGTTACATGCAACCATGTGGCCGAGCATGCCATTGGTGTCGGTCTTCGACCAGGTGAAGATCGTGGAGTTTTCGAGGGTCGGCGTCAGGTCGGCCAGCAGGCTCACGCGCACCGACCAGTAGTTCAGATTATTGAACTTGTCGGGGCCGATGCCGGAACGGTTGTTGATATATCCATCGCGCACATTGCGATCGACGCCGGCGCGCAATTTGAACGTGTCCGAAAGCGGAATGTTGAGCACGGCCTGCACCCGGCGGGTGTTGAAGCTGCCGTAAGTTCCTTCGACATAGCCTTCAAGCCTGTCGGTGGGTTTCTGCGGGACCAGCAGAATGGCGCCGCCGGTGGTATTGCGCCCGAACAGCGTGCCTTGCGGACCCTTGAGCACCTGCACATTCTGCAGATCGAACATCTGGCCCACGCCAGCGCCGCCGCCGCTGGTGATATTTGAGGCAAGGCGCGGCGCGACCACGTCGGCGAAGTAGACACCGACAGTCGGCGCCGTGTTGAGATCCTGGGTGAACCCTCGGATACCGAAACTGGCCTTTTCCGTGCCGAACCGGCTGTTTACAGCGAGCGAGGGCGTGTAGATGGCCAGATCCGTGCTGTTGACAATATTGCGGCTGGCCAGCTGCTCCTGAGTGAACACGGTGATCGAGATCGGCACGTCCTGCAGCTTTTCCTCAACCCGCCGCGCCGTCACGACGATATCGCCGGTATCAACTCCATCGGCCGCGTCCTGCGCAAATGCCGGAGCCAGCGGTGCAAGTGCCGAAGCAGCAAGGGCAATCGCCTTCAAAGTGACCTTACGCATTATCAATACCTCCCAGTATTTCCGAGCCTTATGGCTCTTGTTCACAGCCTATCACAACCATCGCGAAGTGGTTTTGATCCACCGCGACAATACTGGATTCAATTCCAGTTACCAGACCCCCTCAAACCTGAGCACCCGCAGGCCCTTGGCCGGCATCACCAGCAGCAGGTTTCCCGACGGATCCATGGTGAAGCGGTGAATGAGATTCATTGCCGCAGGCGCATTGATTGTGCCTTCCGCATCGCAATAGCTGCCGGTCCAGCCCAGCACTTCGAAGCTGTCCATCGCAACGATCCAGACGCGGTTGTTGGAGCCATCCGAGACATACATGAACTCTCCGCAGGGCGAAAAAGCTATATCAAATGCCGCGCCCCACTGGCCCGTGCCCGGCCCTACGACGACCTCGCGCACAAACCGCGCGCCGCCCGACACGCGCTCGAACGCCTGCACACGGTTCTTCATGCGGTCTGCCACATAGAGCAGACCGTCTGGCCCGCAGGTGACACAGTGCACCGGGTTGCCGAACGCCTCTTCGGACGCCTGGCCGACCGGGTCGGCGCCATTTGCGCCCCACATGCGGGTAAATTCGCCGGTGTCGGAATTGAAGGCGATAATCCGGTGGTTGTCATAGCCATCGGAGAGAAACACCTCGCGCGCGGCGACATCGTGCCAGGCGGTTGTCGCGCGGCCGAGGTGCGTGCGGCTTGACTCGTCGCCCAGCTTGCCGCGCTCGCCGATGCGCAGCAGTAGTTCGCCTGTGCGCGAGAATTTCAGCGTGGCATAATCGTCCGGCTTGTAGCCGAAGACCCAGATGTTGTTTTCGGCATCGGCCTCGATGCCTTCCATCCCCGCTGGCCATTGCGAGACGCCGCCCACCGCAGGCAAGCTGTCCGGCCCGCCCCAGTCGCCGACATAATTGCCTTGCGCATCGAACTCGACGACATGGGCCAGCATGCCCGGGACGCCATCGACCGCCTGTTGCAGCACCCAGAGATGGCCATCCGGCCCATAAGCTGCATCAAGCGCTGAGCCGATGCATTTGCCTTCGGGCAATCGCATCAGCTGTGCAGCGGTATCGAGGACAAAATGAGGCCGCGGCCTTGGGCCTTGGTCGTTCGAAGCGACTGCGCTCATGCTGGCTCCATTCTGCTATCAGCCGGGGAACAATACTTCGGCGTTGGTGACGAAGAATTTCTCCATCAAATCCGGGCCGAAACGTTCGATCTGGGTGACGAATTTGCCATAGAAGTCCGACCCACCTTCGACATGCGGATAGTCGCTGGCGAAGCAATAGACTTCTTCGAGCCCGTACTTGTCGAGGTATTCGCCCACTGGCTCGAAGTCGAACGCCATCACCCGGACATTGCGTCGGATATAGTCCGAAGGCAGCATCGGCAGCTTCCGGCGCATCACTCCGCCCATGTATTCTTTTTCGTGCAGCGAATGGTTGTTGTGATGCCAGATATCAAGCAAGTGCGCGAGCGGGCCGATCCAGTGCGCGGTGTGCTCCTGCGAGCAGACATAGAGCTCGGGATGGCGATCAAAAACGCCGCCGGTCACCATTGTGGCAATAAAATTCTGCACCGCGAGATGAACGACCGAGAGCCACCACGGATCGAGGCTGATCTCCTGCGTCCACTTGTAGCCTTCAAAGGCGGGCGCGTTCTTCCATTCATGCGTCCGCAGAAATGATCCGGCACCGCCGATATGAAAATGCAGGCCCACTTTCGCTTCGGCCAGCATGGCGTAGAACGGATCAAGGTCGCTATGCGCCGGTGATACACCGCCCGGAGGATCACCGTTGCCGATCCATACCCCCGCCATGCCGGCATCGATTGCCTTCTTTGCGTTGGCGATCAGTTCGGGCACCGTATCGCCATAGACCGGGGCAATGACTTTCATCCGGCTGGACTTGCGTGCCACGCCTTTCAGCCATTCGACATGGGCATCGACCAGACGGCGGCCATAAGCCCGGTATTCCTCCTGCGTCTCGCCGAAGAGCTTGCCCATCGGGCTGTTTGCCTCGGCAGTGGCAAGTTGAATGCCCCACAGGCCAATGGAGGTCGGGAAGAGCAGCTGGCTCTTGATTCCCATCATGTCCATCACTTCGAGGCGGCGATCAATATCGACCGCACCAGGCGCAACCGGGCCCTTGACCTTGTATATGCTCTCTGCCGCGATCGGGTGGACGTCGCCGGCATAATCGGGGATGCTGGCATGGTTCGGGCGCGGCGGCTGCGACTTGATGAGATCGGCAATCGGCTTGGCTATCTCGCCAAACACCTCCTCCCAGATCTGCGCAGGGAACATCTCGTGGCTGTCGACGTCCACGATGCGTCCTGCATAGGGCTTAACCGCATCGGGCACACAGGCTGATAGGGCGTTCATGGCATTCTCCCGAATTATTCTATGCAGAGTCTATGCCGGGTAGCCGCGATGTCCAATATCGATTGGTTCAATCGCCATATGCAATGCCTATCGGTTGGCGCAGCCACACAGGTCGCGCGCGATGGTCCGAAAGTTCTGCGCCGCCGCGCTGATTTCGCCCGGGCGCGTGACCAGACCCAGCCCGATGGCGGTATCACCCGGGTCCATGCCTATGCTGAGCAGCTCGAATCCCCCGGCCTGATGGGCGGCCACTCCCGGAACAAGCGCCACGCCTATCCCGCTTTCCACCAGGCAAAGGATAGTCTGCAATTGCCCCGCCTCTTCAGCGACTTTCGGCACGAAGCCTTCGCGCTGGCACATTAGCATGGCGATAGCGTGCATGTTGGGGACCCGGTCGCGCGAAAAGACAATGAACGGCTCATCGTGCAGTTCACCAAGATCAACGCGTTTGCGCCCGCTCCACTTGCTGCCCTTGGGGACCGCAAGGCACAGGGAATCGCTCTGGAGCTGTTCAATCGTGACGCCGGCCTGCTGCATTACAGGCGTTCGCACGATTGCCAGGTCAATCCTGCCTTGCTCGACGTCCTCCAGCAATTCAGCAGTCCGGGATTCGTCGAGCTTCAGCTCAATCTGTGGGTACTTGGCGCGGAAGGCGATCAGCAACCGCGGCAGTAGCTCGAGCGTTGCCGATGCCACGAAACCGACCCGCAGGCGCCCGCGTTCGCCAATCAGCGCGGTGCGGACGGCGTTGCGCATTTCCTCCACGTGCAGCAGCGTCTGCCGCGCGCTGACCAGAGCGAGTTCCCCGGCCGACGTCAGCTTGACGCCGCGCGGACCCCGGACAAACAGCGGGGCTCCCAGTTCTTCTTCGAGCTTGCGGATGCCGACCGAGAGCGGAGGCTGCGCCATATTGAGCACGCCGGCCGCGCGGTGGAAGCTGCCCTCTTCGGCCAGTGTGACAAATTGTCTGATCTGGGCGAGCTTGATCATATTCAAAACCTATCACTTGGCGATTATTCAATATTAGACCGAACTGTCAGCAGGCGTCTAGACCAAGCCATGAAAGTGCGTGCTTCCACGCCTGCAGAAATCGAGCGTTGGGCGTGCAGGGTGAAACCTGAATGGGGAGAATGTGATGCCGTCAGCCAGGCCATACTTCGGTTGGTATATTGTCGTCATTGCCATTCTGGTTTTCACTGTTGCCACTGGCAGCACCTATTCAATTTTCGGCCTGCTGGTGATCCCGGTTTCCAAAGAGTTTGATCTCTCACGTGCCGAAATCAACACTGCCATAATATGCCTGAACCTTGGCAGCGCGCTTGTTGCTCCGTTCATCGGGCGGATACTCGATCATGTACCGGCTCGCCGTGTGATGCTCGTCTGCTCGCTTCTGCTTGGCAGCAGTCTGGTCGCACTCGGTCAATCGCAGTCGCTGTACCTGAGCGCCCTGATTCTCGTGGTGCCGCTGGCGATGGGAGTGATTGGCTCCGGTTCGCTGACCATGTCGGTGTTGATAGCGCGCTGGTTCGCAGTCCATCGTGGCCGCGCAATGACGCTTGCCATGATTGGCACATCGACAGGCGGGCTGACGATAGCCCCGCTGACGGCATGGCTGATCGAGCGGGAGGGTTGGCGCACGACGTTGACGGCGCTGGGCTTGCTGATGACTGTATTGCTGATCGTGCTGGCGCTGCTGGTGCGCGAGCGCCCCGGCCCAGACGATGTGGAGAGCACCAATGCGCCGGACGCAGTACCCAACCTGCGAAACCAGTATGGCGCCCCGACCGAAAAACTCAGAATTGCCGCAATGTTGCGAATGCCGCTGTTCTGGCTGGTCGGTGTAGCTGCGGGACTGGGCATGGCAGTGCCGCAGGCCATCAGCGTCTCTCTGGTGCCCTTGGTGCTCGAACGCGGCTTCTCGATCATGCAAAGCGCCAGCCTGATCGCGGCAGGCGGGACCAGCGCAATCATCGGC
>JANLSP010000098.1:0-4862 GCA_031362485.1 Novosphingobium sp. | reverse complement strand
CCTTGCGGCGCTATTTCACGACATTCTACCTCGTCGAATGGTCTGTGCCGGGCGGCGGGCGAATCGAAGATCACCTGATGCCCGAATGGGCCAATCTGCGCATTCACGATGGGGCCTACCCAGAAGCCTGGACGCTGGGCGGACAACAGGTCGCAGAAACGCGGTTCCCGGTGACTGGTCCCAGCTCGCAGGCGGTGCGCTTCGCTGTGGGCTCGACGCGGATGTGGGGGATCGGCCTGCTGCCGCTGGGATGGGCGAAATTCGTCGGGGTGCCGGCGTCGGGATATGCGGACTGTGTGCTTGACGGGCTGAGCGATCCCGCTTTCGCCCATTTCCGCCCGCTGGTTGCCACTCTCTATGGAGAACTTCCCGACCATGTGGCCGAATACGGCCGGCTCGCCGCTTTCTTCATGGAACGTCTCGGCCAGCCGGTGGCCGACGAAGCGCGCATCATGGCGATCCATGCGGCGCTGGTCGATCCCGAAATTGGTTCGGTGGGCCAGCTGGTCGCCCGCGCCGGGGGCAGCCAGCGCACCATCGAGCGGGTTTGCCGCCGCGCTTTCGGCTTTTCGCCCAAACTGCTGCTGCGCCGCCAGCGCTTCATGCGCAGCCTCTCGCAATTCATGCTCGATCCCTCGCTCAAATGGATCGGCGCGATCGACGGGCACTATCACGATCAGGCGCAATTCGTGCGCGATTGCCACCAGTTCATGGGGATGACCCCCAGCCAGTATGCCGCGCTGCCCAAGCCGCTGATCGGCGCGGTGCTGCGCGAACGCGACCGCATGGCGGGTTCGGCAGTGCAAGCGCTGGACGGGCCGGAAGGCCCCGCGCGAAGGCGCTGATTGCGAAACGCGGCTTCGGGCCCTATGGACCCGCCTTCGCCAGAATGACGGGTTAAGGTGGTGCAGTTGAACTACGCAGGCAAGAGGGATGAGGCGCTGGCGCGGATCGGCGCGGCGGATACGCTCGATGGCCTCGAGGCGTTGCGCGTGGAGTTTCTCGGCAAGCAGGGGTCGATTTCGGGGCTGTTGAAGATGCTGGGCGCGATGAGCCCGGAAGAGCGCCAGACCACCGGTCCGCAAATTCATGCCCTGCGCGAAGCGGTGACCGATGCGCTGGCCGCACGCAAGGCCGCGCTGGAAAATGCGGCGATCGAGTCCCGCCTCGCCGCCGAGACCGTTGATCTCAGCCTGCCAGCGCCAGTAGCCCCGCGCGGGTCCATCCACCCCGTCAGCCAGGTGATGGACGAGCTCGCCGAAATTTTCGCTGACCTCGGCTTTGCCGTCGCCACCGGGCCCGAGATCGAGGATGGCTGGCACAATTTCACCGCGCTCAACATGCCCGAGAGCCACCCGGCGCGCGCGATGCACGACACGTTTTATTTCCCCGACCGCAATGCGGCAGGCGAGGAAATGCTGCTGCGTACGCATACCTCCCCAGTGCAGATCAGGACCATGCTCGAGCAGGGCGCGCCCTTGCGCATCATTGCCCCGGGCCGGGTTTACCGCTCGGACAGCGACGCCACCCACACGCCGATGTTCCACCAGATCGAGGGCCTCGTCATCGACAAGGGTATTCATCTCGGCCACCTCAAGTGGACGCTGGAAACCATGCTGGGGGCCTTCTTCGAGCGCGACGACATCGTGCTGCGGCTGCGCCCCAGCTACTTCCCGTTCACCGAGCCTTCGGTGGAAGTCGATACCGGCTACTCGTTCGTCGATGGGCGGCGCGTGGTGGGCGGCAGCGGCGACGATCCCGGGCACAGCTGGATGGAGCTGCTCGGTTCTGGAATGGTGAACCGGCATGTGCTGGAAGCTGGCGGGCTCGATCCCGATGTGTGGCAGGGCTTTGCCTTTGGCGTCGGCGTCGACCGGCTGGCCATGCTCAAATACGGGATGAATGACCTGCGCGCCTTCTTCGATGGCGATGTGCGCTGGCTGGCGCACTATGGCTTCGGAGCCCTTGATGTGCCGACGCTGTCCGGCGGCGTGGGGATGCCGGCATGAAGTTCACGCTATCCTGGCTTAAGGACCATATCGACACCGACGCGTCGGTGGCCGAGATCGCGCGCACACTCAACGCCATTGGGCTGGAAGTCGAAGGCGTGGAAGACCCGGCGGAGCGCCTCGCGGGCTTCCGCATCGCCAAGGTGCTCACCGCTGACCGCCATCCCGATGCCGACAAGCTGCAGGTGCTCTCCGTCGATGCGGGAGATGGACGACCGCTGCAAGTTGTTTGCGGCGCACCCAATGCGCGCGCGGGGCTGGTGGGCGTGCTGGGGCTGCCCGGCACGGTGGTGCCGGCAAACGGCATGGTGCTGAAAGTCGCGGCAGTGCGAGGGGTCGAATCGAACGGCATGATGTGCTCGAGCCGCGAGCTGGAACTGGGCGATGACCACGCCGGGATCATCGAACTTCCCGCCGATGCACCGGTGGGCACTGCCTATGCCGATTATGTCGGCAGCGATCCGGTGTTCGACATTTCGGTCACGCCGAACCGGCCTGACTGCATGGGGGTAAACGGCATTGCCCGTGATTTGATCGCCGTAAAGCTGGGCATGCCGCCACTGAATGCGCCGGGCGGCAAGGTCATCGCGGGCGATTTCCCGTTCCCCATGAAAATCGCCGTTGAGCCGGACAGCGGCTGTCACATCTTCTGGGGCCGGGTGATCCGCGGCGTTAAAAATGGCTCCAGTCCGCAATGGCTGCAGGACCGGCTCAAGGCCGTGGGGCTGCGCCCGATCTCGGCGCTGGTCGACGTGACCAATTTCTTCTCGCTTGATCAGGCCCGCCCGCTGCATGTCTATGACATGGCGAAGCTCTCCGGCCCGGTGGTGGCGCGGCGAGGGCGCGAGGGCGAAGGCTTCCGCGCGCTCAATGACAAGGAATACACTGTCACCCCTGACGACTGCGTCATCGCCGACGACGCCCGCGTGCTGGGGCTGGGCGGGGTGATGGGCGGTGAACGCAGTGGCGTCACCGAAGCGACCACCGACGTGCTGCTCGAATGCGCCTGGTTCGATCCCGAATGGATCGGGGCAACCGGACGGCGGCATGGCATCTCTTCGGATGCGCGCGCGCGCTTCGAGCGCGGGATCGATCCGATGCAGCTCTCGGTGGTGATCGAGACGGCGGCGCAGATGATCCTCGAGCTGTGCGGGGGCGAGGCAAGCGAGCCGCGCATCGCCGGCAAGTTCCCCGATGGCGGCTATCCCGAGACACCCAAGATCGTGCCTTATCGCACCGAAATGGCCTTGAAGCTGGGCGGGGTGGAAATCGAGCGGCAGGAGCAGCGCAATATCCTCGGGCGGCTGGGCTTCATTGCTGAAGATTCAATCGAGGCCGAAGTGTGGAACATCATCGTCCCGACCTGGCGGCCCGATGTCGATGGCTGGGCAGACCTTGTCGAGGAAGTGATCCGCATTCACGGGCTGGACAAAGTAGCAAGCGTCCCGCTGCCGCGCGCCGATGGCGTCGCAAAGCCAACGGCCACGCCCGCGCAGAAGCTGGAGCGCCGCTTGCGCCGCGCGGCTGCGGCACGCGGTAGCCATGAGGCGGTGACATGGTCGTTCCTGCCCGAAGCCGATGCCAATGCCTTCTCGGACGGAAACGGCGGCCTGTGGACCCTGTCGAACCCGATCAGCGAGGACATGAAGGCGATGCGGCCGTCATTGCTGCCCGGGCTGCTCGGCGCGGCGAAGCGAAATCTCGATCGCGGCGCGGCGGGGCTGCGGTTGTTCGAGATCGGGCGTCGCTATTTGCGCGGAGAAGGCGGCTCCAGCGACGAGCGTCTGTCGCTTGCTGTAGTGCTGGCGGGAGAAAAGCAGGCGCGCGGCTGGGCGGCTGGCAAGGCGGCGAGCTTCGATGCCTTCGACGCCAAGGCCGAGGCACTGGCGCTGCTGGCTGAGGCCGGCGCGCCAGTCGATAATCTGCAAGTCGCGGGGGAAGCTGGGCCTCAGTTCCATCCCGGCCAGTCCGCTACCTTGCGGCTTGGCCCGAAGAACGTGCTCGCGCGTTTTGGCATGCTGCATCCCGCGCTGCTGCGGCAGTTTGACATTGATGCGCCGGTGGCTGTCGCCGAACTCTTCCTCGATGCGATGCCCGGCAAGAAAGGCTCGACGACCTTCGCCCGGTCCAGCTATGCGCCGCCCGCCTTGCAGGCCGTGACGCGTGATTTTGCCTTCCTCGTTCCGGCGGACTTGCCGGCGGGCGATCTGGTCCGTGTGGTCAGGGGCGCGGACAAGGCCAACATCGTTTCCGCAAGGCTGTTCGATGATTTCCGCGGTGCCGGCGTGCCGGAAGGCCAGAAGTCACTGGCGGTGGAAGTAACGCTCCAGCCCAGAGAGAAAGCCTACACCACTCCTGATTTGTATGCGATCGCGATCTCGATACAGGATGCAGCTGAGAAAATCGGGGCGTTCTTGAGAGCCTAGCTTTGAGCACGTCATTCTGAACTAGTTTCAGGATCCATCGCGCCGCCCAGAGCGGTGGGTGGTGTGGATAAATGGGCCCTGAAACAAGTTCAGGGTGACGAGTTAGCATGAGATTGAAACGAAAACCTTATGTCCAATCGCCGCACCTTTGCCATCATCTCGCACCCCGATGCGGGCAAGACTACGCTGACCGAGAAGCTGTTGCTTCAGGGCGGCGCGATTCATTTGGCCGGCGAGGTCAAGGCGCGGGGGCAGGCGCGGCGGGCGCGGTCGGACTGGATGAAGATCGAGCAGCAGCGCGGGATCTCGGTCACGTCGAGCGTGATGACGTTCGAGCGCGAGGGTATTACCTACAACCTGCTGGATACGCCGGGGCATGAGGATTTTTCCGAGGACACGTACCGGACGCTGACCGCAGTCGATTCCG
>JANLSP010000040.1:0-3741 GCA_031362485.1 Novosphingobium sp. | reverse complement strand
GCCGGCGCTGTTGACGCTTAACGTCGAATCGTCGACCGGCGCGCCGTCCGAGATAACCATCAGGATGCGCCGGTCTTCTTGCCGTGCGAGCAGGCGGCTGTGCGCCCAGAGCAGCGCCTCGCCGTCAATGTTTTCCTTGAGCAGCCCCTCGCGCATCATCAGGCCCAGGTTCCTGCGGGCGTGGCGATAGGGTTCGTCGGCTTTCTTGTATACGATATGGCGCAGGTCGTTGAGCCGTCCGGGGTGGCTTGGCTTGCCCCCGCCCAGCCATGCCTCGCGGCTCTGCCCGCCTTTCCAGGCGCGGGTGGTGAATCCCAGAATCTCGGTCTTGACCCCGCAGCGCTCCAGCGTGCGCGCCATGACATCGGCGCTGATCGCGGCGATCGAAATCGGCCGCCCGCGCATCGATCCCGAATTATCGATCAGCAGCGTGACGATGGTGTCTTTGAATTCGATATCGCGCTCGATCTTGTAGCTGAGCGATTGCCCCGGCGAGACGACAACGCGCGCCAGCCGCGCGGCATCCAGCAGGCCTTCCTCCTGATCGAAATCCCAGCTGCGATTCTGCTGGGCCATCAGGCGGCGCTGGAGCCGGTTGGCCAGCTTGGTGACAACGCCCTGCAGGCCTTTGAGCTGGGCATCGAGATAGGCGCGCAGTCGCAGGAGTTCCTCGGCGTCACACAGTTCGTTCGCCGCCACCACTTCGTCGAAGGCCTCGGTGAAGACTTTGTAATCAAAGCCTGCAGGCGTGTCGGTCCAGGGCCGGTTGGGGCGGACCGGCAGCATGCCTTCCTCGCCATCCTCGCCGGCTTCGCCTTCCTCCATCTCGTCGGCAGCTTCGTTGTCGGTCTCGCTGTCGCCGTCTGCCTCGCCTTCGCTGGGCTCGGCGGCCATTTCCGGGCTTTGCTGATCGTCGCCGGCATTGTCGCCCTGCTCGTCGTCCTCGGTCTCTTCGTCGCCGCCTTGATCGTCGCTTTCATCGGCGGGCTGGTCTGGCGGCTGCATCTGCGTCAGTTCGAGATGATAGAGCATGTCGAGCGCGAGGCTCTGGAAGGCAGTCTGGTCGTCAATCGAGAGCGCCAGCGCATCGAAATCGGCCTGGGCCTTGCCTTCGATGAAGTCGCGCAGCATCTCGACCCCGGGGCGTGCTGCCTCCGGAACCGGCTGGCCGGTCAGGTGTTCGCGCAGCATCAGTGCGAGCGCAGCCTGGATCGGAACGTCATCGGCTTTTGCAGCGCGGGTAATCGGATCGCCGCCCATGCGCACGCTCATCGCCGCATCGAGATTGCCGCGAATGCCGGCATAGGCCTGCGAGCCCAGCGCTTCATAGCGCACCAGTTCGACCGCGTCATAACAGGCGCGCGCCGCTGGCTCGGCCGGCGCATGGCGGGAATGCAATGCTTCGTTGTGGTGGCGCAGCTTCAGCGCCATCGAATCGGCAAAGCCGCGCGCCTCCATCGCCTGCGCGCGCGGCAAGCTGCGACCGGGCATGGGAACGCGCAGGTTGTTGCCGATCTGGTTCGGGTTGTCCGCAGTCCAGGCGACTTCAAGCTCCGGCTCATGCGCCAGCGCGCGGGCCGCGCCGGTGAGCACGCTCTTGAAGCGATCGAGGGGAGATTCGTCGGACACTGCGCAGGAACCTAGATCGATTGTCCGGTCTTCGCCCAGTCAGCGAGGAAGCCTTCGATACCCTTGTCGGTCAGCACATGCTTGACGAGGCCCCGGATAACCGCCGGCGGCGCGGTCATCACGTCGGCGCCGATCCTGGCGGCCTCCAGCACATGCATGCCGTGGCGCACCGATGCGACGAGGATTTCAGTCCGGAAATCATAATTGTCGTAGATCAGGCGGATGTCGCTGATCAGTTCCATGCCATCGAATCCGTTATCATCGTGCCTGCCGACGAAAGGCGAGACGAATGTTGCCCCGGCCTTGGCGGCAAGCAGCGCCTGATTGGCCGAGAAGCACAGTGTGACATTGACCATAGTGCCTTCGCTGGTCAGCGCCTTGCAGGTCTTCAGCCCGTCGATCGTCAGCGGCACCTTGATGCAGACGTTGTCGGCGATCTTGCGGAGGATCTCAGCCTCGCGCATCATCCCTTCGTGATCGAGCGCGACGACTTCCGCGCTGACCGGCCCATCAACGAGACCGCAGATTTCCCTGGTAACCTCCATGAAATCGCGCCCTGATTTCATGATCAGCGAGGGATTGGTCGTTACCCCGTCGAGCAGACCGGTCGCGGCCAGTTCCTTGATGTCGGCAATTTCGGCAGTGTCGGCGAAGAACTTCATGGCTGCATTGGCCCCAAGGTTTGAGTCGGCAAGCCTAGTGCCACTTCTCGTGCATGATACCAAGCCCTGCAAGCCGCTGGCCCGCGCTCGCTTGCGCCGATCTGCAAAGATGCTAGCCCGAGGGCATCGAACAACAACCGGCAAGGGATGATGGAATCATGGGCAGGCTTGAAGGCAAAGTTGCGGTCGTCACCGGGGCAAGTCAGGGCATCGGCGAGGCACTGGCCCGCTCCTATGCCCGCGAAGGCGCTGCCGTCGTCATTTCCGCGCGGCGTCTCGATGCCTTGCAGGACGTTGCCAAGAGCCTCGAAGCCGAAGGCGCGCGGGTGGTGGCGGTGCAGGCAGATGTTGCCAACAAAGCCGACGCGGAGCGCACCATCGCCGCCGCGCAGGAGCACTTCGGCCGGCTCGATATCCTGGCGAACAACGCTCAGACGACAAAGAACGCAAAAATCGAGGATATCGACGAGGCCAATATCGCGCTGACCTTCGGATCGGGGCTGCATGGCACTCTGTGGCACATGCAGGCGGCGCTGCCGCTGCTCAAGGTGCGTGGCGGCTCGATCCTCAATCTCGGCTCGCGCCAGGGGATTTATGGCCAGCCGGGCGACGGCATCTATGGCGCCAACAAGGAAGCGATCCGCGCGCTCAGCCGTTCGGCGGCGCGCGAATGGGGCCAGTTCGGCATCCGGGTCAACGTGCTCAACCCCGCTGGCCTGAGCCCTGCGGCTGAGGCCTTTCTCAACGCCGATGCCGAGCGCGCGCAAAAGTATTACGACGAAATGCCGCTGGGCCGCTTTGGCCGGCTGATGGAGGACATAGCGCCGGTCGGCGTATTCCTTGCGTCAGACGATGGCAGCTATGTCACCGGGCAGACGATCAACGCCGATGGCGGTCAGGTGATGCTCTGAACGGAGACGAGCCGATGCGCGGCTGGCTAATTTTCCTTGCAACGCTGCTGCTATCAGGTCCGGCCGCGCTCCATGCCCGGCCCGGCAGCAACGATTCTGCCGTGCTGAGCATGCGCGCCAAAGATGCCGTCGCGGTGATGCAGCGGCAGCGCCCCGCCAGCGAAGTGTTCAATGCCGCATTCCTCGCCGAAGTGCCGCCTGCGCGATTGGCCGCGTTGGTGGCCCAACTTGAAGCGCTTTATGGCAAACTGCTGCGCGCCGAAAACCTCGTCCAGACCGGGCCGGGCGCGGCGACGATATCGCTCCGTTTCGAATACGCCCGTGCCACTGCGAACCTGGTCGTCGAACCCGTCCCGCCGCGACGCATCTCGGGACTGCTTATTTCCCAGGTTACGGCGCTTGGCGGCTCGTCGCCGCAATCGCTCGAGGCCGACCTGGCTGCGCTGCCCGGAATTGCCGGATTCAGCGTCGCCCGGCTCGATGCCGCCGGGCCAGTGACGATCCGCACGCATCGCGGCGACCAGCCGCTGGCAGTCGGT
>JANLSP010000087.1:0-1704 GCA_031362485.1 Novosphingobium sp. | reverse complement strand
GACTGGACTATCAGTGATCGGGGTTCCGCCCGACGAAATTACTCCGATGGTGGCAGCAGGAGCGGCTGGTCCAGCCGGCTTGGGGCAATTGCGCAGTCGCTCCGCCTTAGCTTTGCGCTGATACTCCTGCACAACGATCAGCGCGCGAGGCCAGTATGGGAACAAATTGAACAATCGGCCTTGCCGCGCCTGGACCTGCTGGACCAGCGTATCGAGCGCAGTGTTAGCAGCGCTCAAACCAGCCTGATCGCAGCTTTCGGCGGCGCGGCGCGCCTGCTCATACAGCAATTCGGCGCGCGCCTTGGCCCGGTTGGCCATGGCCTCGTGCTCGCCGGGACGATTGGGAAGTTGCTCAAGCTGGCTGAGCACGTAGCCCCAGCCCCGCGCGGACTGTGCGACCACCTCGGCGGGGGTTGGCAAGCCCAGGGCTTGGCCGACGACGGTTTCGACCACTTGTGCTTGGGCGGACACTGGAATGCCCAGCAGCGCAACGACAGCCAAGGCACAGGACGAACCCAGGATGCCCTTGCTCACTCGGCCAGTGGTGCCAACGCAAGCCTCCATCTACTGCCCCCCTCAGGATTACGAGCCCTCGTCGGAGTCCAAGGCTAAGCCTGCGCGCCTCCTCAAGTCTTTCCCGCAATTATGAAAAGTTATGAAATCGTTGTGGCGCAGCCCGGCGTCGCCATAGCCCTTGTCCAGTGCTTGCCCCATTGCCAAAGCCTCCTTGCATGGGCCGCGGTCACGACAAAACCTGAATTAAGCCTCGAACCCCGCACAGAATGCGATGGCCTTTGGCAATCAACAGTCACTTCATCTCGCCAGACCCGACTCGTCGCTGGACAAGCCTATTCCCGCGACTCCGCAAAAGTCTTTCCCGCAATTCTGAAAAATTATGAAATCGCAGCCTCGCAGCTAGTTTGCCTCGACTTTGCCACGCTGGATGGCATGATCGGGCACCGATTGGGGAAGCGGCGGCATGCGGCGATTTGGCCTGGTTGAATTCGACCCTGCTCAACGCCGGCTTGTCGTTGGCGGAAGCCCGGTCGAGATCGACCGCCGCGCGCTCAACATTCTGGCGCTGTTGTTCGAGGAACAGGGGCACGACGTTGACAAGGATCGTCTGCTCGAAGCTGGCTGGCCGGGGCAGATCGTGCATGAGAACTCGCTGGCCAAGGCGATCAGCCGCCTGCGCCAGGTGATGGGCGAGGATGGCCACCTGCTGGAGACCGCGCACGGCCATGGCTACCGGCTTGCATGGGAGCCCGCCGCTGTGCCGGGTGAATCCGCCATTACGCGCCCGGCCCGCCGCTTTCGTCCGCTCGTGATTACCGCGGCGGTTGTGCTCTCGTTAACGGTCCTGGGGCTCGCCTTGTGGTTTGGCCTCAATCCTTCTGGCGAACAGCGGCTGGTCCGAGGCGAGCCGGCCGATGCAGTGGGACGCGTGCTGTGGGTGGACGATCATCCCGCCAACAATGGCCGGGAAAAGCGCTATCTCCAGAGCCGCAAGGTTGCCGTTTACCAGGTCAAGACCAGCGAGGAAGCGCTTACCCTGCTCAGCATGTACAAATATCGCGCGGTTATTTCGGATATGAACCGCAACGGCAAGCTGCTCGATGGCTACACCTTGGTGCGCGAGATGCGCAAGCGTAATGACCGAACGCCCTTCTATCTCTACACCTCCGTGGCGTCAGCTGCGCAGAA
>JANLSP010000075.1:0-4616 GCA_031362485.1 Novosphingobium sp. | reverse complement strand
AGCGGCCTATCCCGGCGGCTGGCCGGGCTACCGCGCAGCGGTTTCCGAAGACCGCAGCTTCTGGGGCCGGACCGATACCGATTGGGACAAGGACATAGACGGCGGCACGCTGTCCATCCGTTACACACCCGCAAGCGACATCTGCTGGTTCGCCTATTTCGCCCCCTACTCGGTGGAGCGGCACCACGACCTTATCGCCGAGGCAACTATGGCCGATGGGGTCGATTATCGCTGCCTCGGTCAGAGCCTCGAAGGCCAGCCGATCGATTGCCTCGAGATGGGGACAGGCCAGACGCAAGTCTGGCTGATCGCCCGCCAACATCCCGGCGAGAGCATGGCCGAATGGTGGATCGAAGGCGCGCTCGAATGCCTGTCCGATCCTGCTGATCCGGTGGCGCGCGCGCTGCGGGCAAAATGCCGCTTCCACATTGTCCCCAATGCGAACCCGGACGGATCATGCCGGGGCCACCTGCGCACCAATGCCCTAGGGGTTAATCTCAACCGCGAATGGGCCGCGCCCAGCATGGAGCGTTCACCCGAAGTGATGGCGATTCAAGCGGGCATGGATGCCAGCGGTGTCGACTTCTCAATGGACATCCACGGCGACGAGGCGATACCCGCCGTGTTCCTTGCCGGCTTTGAGGGCATACCATCGCTCAGGCCCGGGCAGCTTGATGGCTTTACGCGCTACAAGGCAATCCTCGCGCGCCGCACGCCCGATTTCCAGACCCGGCGCGGTTATCCGGTGGCGCAGCCCGGCAAAGGCAATTTGACGATGGCCACCAGCCAGATCGCCGAACGCTTCGGCGCGGTCTCAATGACCCTGGAAATGCCGTTCAAGGACCACGACGACATGCCGTGCACCGCGCAGGGCTGGAGCCCGGAGCGCAGCAAGATATTGGCACGCGATTGCCTCGCTGCGCTGGCGGAGTGGCTGGATCAGCTCTCGAGCAGCATCGAATAGTCGCGCATCATTTCATAGCAGCGCGCGGTCATCACCATAAGCTGGTCGTCGCGCTCCAGCCCGGTCTTGCGCTTGATCGTCTTGATCACCGCGTTGCGATTGGTCGGCGCCATGTCGAACAGCGTCATCAGCACTTCTGGCTGATGCGACAGGCCGCGGTCGAACAGCAGGTCGATGTTCTGCGGCTGAAATCCGAAACCCAGCAGCACCAGCCGCTTGGCGCTGGCCACTGCAGTCTGTAGCGCCATGATCAGTTGCCGGTTGTTCTGCTGCTCGCTCAGCGTCTTGATCTGTCCGGCGAGGTTATGGATATTCCACGGGTTCTCCGTGCCCCATTCGCAGTCCGGCATATCGCCTGACTGCCATGGCAGCCGGCCCACCGCGCCATAGGGCCGCAGCACCTTGAGCTTGGCCCCGATCAGCCGCTGCGCTTCCTGCAAGGTCATGCCGAAAGCCATGACAAAGGCATGCGGCAGGAAGTGCTCCAGGCTTCTGTCATAGTTGAAGGAAATCACGGTAAGTTCGTCAAGGCAGCGCTCCGCCTGGCTGCGCGGCACGCCCGAGGTGATCAGGGCGGAAAGCTGATAGAGCCAGCTTTCCTGGCCTTGCAGCGGCAGATCGCCTTCAATGCGCGGAGTCGCCCGCAAAGTCGATTTGGCTTCGGCCTGACAGATGAAATGCACAATCGCCAACTTGCCGCAAAGCAAAACGTTCTGGTCATTGTTGTGCTGTTCGAGCAGCGCATCGATCGAACCGCCCATCTTGGCGGCCGTGCGAATGCGCAGCGCGGCGGCATTCATCACCTCTTCACCGCCGCCCACGCGCGAGGCTGCCTTGGCGAGGTATTGCATCATCAAGGTGCTGTCGCGGGTCTGCAATTCCACGCCGTAGCGGGCAAAATCGAGCGCCGAGGCAATACGGGCGACGAGTTCGGGGCCACTTGGCATCTGCAGTTCGCAGCTCGCCCCGGCCCCGACGATAAATGCGGTTTTTGTCCTGATCATCTGCCCATTTCGCCTTCCAGCGCCGGACTAGCGGACAATTCCTTATGTCGCGTTAACCCTGAATTGCGTCCGGGCCAAAGGCATGCGGCAGCAGTGTGGAGAGCTTCGTTTCCATCGCCTCGCCGGCGCGGTCGCACCAGACAACCGGATCGGCGTGATCAAGGCTCGCCAGTTCAGAAAGCATCTGCCGGCAGCGCCCGCACGGCGTGACCGGATCATCACCCCGCGTCGACTGTCCGCTGGCATCGGGCGGACCGCCGCTGACCGCGACAGCAACCAGACCGCCGCGCCGGCCTTGCCCCAGCGCCACCGCCACCGCCACCGCTTCTGCGCACAGCGTGAGGCCAAAGCTCGCGTTCTCCGCGTTGCTGGCCGCGACAATGCCGCCATCGGCAAAAGCCAGCGCCGCGCCGACATGGAAGCGGGAATAGGGCGCGTAGGCCCTCCGCGATGCTTCTCGCGCCGCCGCGATCAGTTGCTCTCGGCTCGCAATCATGGCTGCACCACCAGCCAGCGCAGTTGCGCGCTGCCCGCCTCGGTTTCGAGCGCGCTGTTCGCCGTCCACAAGGCCCAAGGGCGCCCGGCATATTCGGGCTCGAGGCGGTCACCCGTCAGCCACAGGTTGCGGTCAAGGGCGCGGGCGATACGGAACCGCTTCTCGAAGCCCGGCGCGACCTTGAGCAGCACGGCCTTGCCAGTGTGGGTCTCGACTTCGTTGACGAAAGTCATCAGCTCGCTTTCAAGTCTAGCATCGCTCACTTTGACCTGACATTGCTCGGTCAGCAAGTCGAGCTCCACCGCAGGCGGCAGCAGGCTCGCCTCGCGGGGCACCACCGTGACGAAATTGGCCGCCTGCCGCTCAGCCGGCTGGCAGGGATCATAGCGATGCACCGCGCCAACCTGGAGTTTGGCAGCGCGGGCCTCTTCGAGATTGCGGGCAAAGGCGGGATCGCGGGCGAAAGCACTGGCGCTGGCGTCAATATAAGCGAAGTCGGCACCGATCGCCTTGATCGCCCGCCAGTCGACCGGGCCATCCTCTGCGCCAACTTCGACCCCCTGAACCGGATAGTCGGCGCGCTCCGGGTGCCAGTGGCGCAAATGCCACCATCCCGCGCTGCCAGCGAGTATGGCAAGCAGCAGCAATGCTCCCAACCAGCGCAGCTGCGTCCGGCTGCTCGATTTCCTCCTCGCCATGCCCCCCGCAACCCTTTTTTGATTTCACGCCCTGATATGAAGCACGCAGATCAGCGTAAACAGCCGGCGAACCGTGGCAAAGTCGGTTTCAACTTTTCCGTCCAGCCGCTCCAGCAGCATTTGCGCCGCTTCGTTGTGAACTCCGCGCCGGGCCATGTCGATGGTTTCGATCTCGCTGGCGCTCGCCTTGCGGATCGCCTGATAATACGAATCGCAAATCGCAAAATATTCGCGGATTGGCCGGCGCAGGCGCCCCAGGCTAAGCACCAGCAATTCCAGCAGCTGCCCGCCCTCGTCGGAAATTTCCACGGCAAGGCGGCCATCCTGCACTGACAGGCGCAACCGGTATGGCCCTTCATGCCCGGCAGCAAAGGCCCGCTGCGGTTTGAACAGGTTCTCTTCGATGAGGTCGAACATGGCCACGCGCCGCTCCTGCTCGATATCGGCATTGCGTGCGAGGATCGTCGCCTCGTCGAGATCAATGTGAATAATGCGCGGGTCGGCCATAACCGGGCCAGCCTTCGCAAATGCGCGGGCCACGGGCAAGAGGTCAGTGTCATGATCCCCCGCCGTCCCCGATATCCACAGCCTGCCGCACCCCCCAGGCGCTTGCCGGGACCTGAGCGATGGCCCAAGGAATGCCGGTCATGCCCGAAGAAGCCATCATACTGCGCGCCGTCGCACCGGAGCCCCGCACCCTGCCGGCCAATGTCGAGGCGGAAGCTGCCTTTCTGGGCGCGGTGCTGATCGACAACCGGGTGATCGAGGAACTGCCGGTCGCGTTGACGCCGGTGCATTTCTTCGAGCCGACCCATGCCCGCATCTATGAGCGGGTGCTGCAATTGCTGGACCGCAAGGCCGTGGTGACGCCAGTCACGCTGCGCCCCTATTTCGAGGCGGATGAAGCGCTGAGGGAACTGGGCGGCCTCACATACCTTGCCCGGCTGACTGCCGATGGCCAGGGGCTCCTGGCGCCGCGCGAGCTGGCCGAGCAGATCTATGACCTCGCGCTGTTGCGCGAACTGGTCAGCGTCGGCCGCAATCTTGTCGAATGCGCGCTCGACACCTCCGAAACGGTCGCCCCGCTCGATCAGATCGAGCGCGCCGAATCGGCGCTCTACAAGGTGGCCGAGGGCGCAGGCGTGCAGAGCGAGGCACAGGGCTTTTCAGCCGCCACCCGCACCGCAATCACTGCCATCGAAAAGGCGCTCAATTCTGGCGGCCACATTTCGGGCAAGACTACCGGACTGACTTCTATCAACGAGAAAGTCGGCGGACTTCATGATTCCGACCTCATCGTCCTCGCAGGCCGGCCGGGAATGGGCAAGACCTCGCTTGCCACCAACATCGCTTTTAACTGCGCCCACCGCATGCTGCGGGATCGCGCCGACGGGATCGCGGAAGAAAAGTCGGTCGGCGCGGCAGTCGCCTTCTTCAGCCTTGAAATGAGCGCC
>JANLSP010000517.1:0-7223 GCA_031362485.1 Novosphingobium sp. | reverse complement strand
CTGGCTGCGAAATTCGTCACGCGTGGCGGGATCGCCGAGCGGCTTGGTGGCGGCTTCAACCGCGCTGAAATCGGGCCAGAAGCTGAGCGCGGCAAACGACAGGCCAAGCATCGTCGCAAAGCCGCGCAGCCAGCGCGGGCTGCCAATATCCTGCGCGAGATCGGGGGCAAGGTCGATCCGGTGGCAATGCGCCTCGATCCAGGCGCGGTGCCGTGCGAGCCGCGCACGCCAGGGCGCCGGAGCCTGCACACACGCCGATGCGCCCGTGGCCGCCGCCACAGGCAACAACGGGCCGGTATCCCAGCTTTCGCGCCCCCTGAACAAAGTCGGCGAACCTCCACATGCCTGCGATGGCCCCTTCTGCCCGAAGCAGGGTTAATTTTGGTCTAAGGTGCGTGCGCATTTGGGGATCGTTTCCCGCAGTCGCCTTGCGGGGAAGAGGGGGCGATGCCACATTGATGCCTGCAATGGTTCGATCCGTGTCTGCCAAACCCCGCGCCTCAGGAGACGCCCGCGTTAAGGCGGTGCTTGGCCCGACCAACACTGGCAAGACCCACCTCGCCATCGAACGGCTCTGCGCCCATTCCAGCGGAGCCATCGGGTTTCCGCTGCGGCTCTTGGCCCGCGAGGTCTATGACCGGGTCGTGGCGCAGAAAGGCGAGAGCCGTGTGGCGCTGATCACCGGCGAGGAGCGGATCGAGCCGAAGGACGCGCGTTGGCTGCTGTGCACCGCCGAAGCCATGCCGTTGCATGCCGACCTGGACTTTGTGGCACTCGACGAGGCGCAACTTTCCGCCGACCGCGAACGCGGCCACATTTTCACTGACCGCCTGCTCAATGCGCGCGGCCGCGAGGAAACGATGATCCTGGGTTCGGCAACGCTGGAACCGATGGTCAAGGCGCTCATCCCCGAGGCCGAAATTGTCAGTCGTCCGCGCTTTTCCACGCTCAGCCATACCCCCCCCAAGAAGCTTTCGCGCATTCCTCCCAGAAGTGCGATCGTCGCTTTTTCGGCCGAACAGGTCTATGCCATCGCCGAAATGCTGCGGCGCTTCCGCGGGGGGGCAGCGGTGGTGATGGGGGCGCTGTCCCCCCAGACCCGCAATGCGCAAGTTGCGCTCTACCAGTCGGGCGAGGTTGACTATATCGTCGCGACTGACGCCATTGGCATGGGGCTCAATCTCGATATCGGCCATGTCGCTTTCGCCGGGCTCTCCAAGTTCGACGGGGTGCGCCAGCGGCGGCTGACCACCTCCGAAATGGCCCAGATCGCCGGGCGCGCAGGGCGGCACCAGCGCGACGGCACTTTCGGAACATTGTCAGGCAGCGGTGGCCGCGATGCGGAGTTCGCCGACGAGGAAATCTATGCCATCGAGGAGCACCGCTTCCCGCCGATCACCCGGCTTTACTGGCGCGAGGCAGAGCCGCGCTGCGACAGCATTGCCACGCTGATCGCCGATCTCGAAGAGCCGCCACTGGTCCCCGAGCTGATGCCCGCGCCCGAGGCCATCGACCTTGCCGTGCTGCGGCGGCTTGCCGAAGATCCCGAGATTGCCGGGGGGCTGCGCGGGGCGACGCAGGTTTCGCGCTTCTGGCAGGCCTGCCGCCTGCCCGATTTCCGCCAGCAGGGCGCGGAAACGCACAGCCGGTTCGTTGCGCGGCTGTGGCAGGATCTGCGCCACGGCCAACTCGGCAGCGATTATGTCGCGCAGGCGATTGCCGCGCTCGACAATCCGGCAGGCGACATCGACACGCTGCAGGGCCGCATCGCCTCGGTGCGAAGCTGGTCCTACATCACCCAGCGGCCCGACTGGGTGCTGGCCAAGGAAGAGATGGCGGCGCGCGCACGCGCGGTCGAGGCGCGGTTGTCCGACGCGCTCCACGGCCGGCTGACCGAGCGCTTCGTCAACCGGCGCACTGCGGTGCTGATGAAAAAGCTGGGTCCCGATGCGGCGCTGCTGCCGGTGCGGCTAGATTGCGACACCGTGCTGGTCGACGGCGAGGTTATCGGTGAGCTCAAGGGATTTCGCTTCGTCGTCGACCCGCTGGCGAGGCACGGCGAGAGCAAGTTGCTGCTCGCCGCCGCAGAGCGGCATGTCCCGGCCATCGCCGCGAAAAAGGCCGCGGCGCTATGTAAGGAATTCAGCGAGAATTCGGTGCAACTGCGCCTGGAGGGCGGCGCGGTGATCTGGGCGGACGAGACGCTCGCGGTGCTGGGGCGCGGGCGCGGAGCGCTCAATCCCCGGCTTACCGGCGATCCGGCGCTGGCCGTGCTACCCGAACCGGCGCGGCAGGCTTTGCTCGATGCACTGGTGCACTGGCTGGACGGTGCGCTGGTGCCGCTTGCCCCCTTGCGCAAGATCGATGCGGCCAGCCGCGATGCACAGGCCGGGCCGGAATTGCGCGCCTTGCTGATCCGGCTGGTCGAGGCGAGCGGCATGCTCGAGCGGAGCACCTCCGGCCTTGACCACCTCGCCCCTGCCCAGCGCGGCATGCTGGCGAAACTTGGCGTGCGGGTTGGCGCGCTTGATCTGTTCGTTCCCGCGATGCTCAAGCCGAAAGCGCTCGCTCTGTGGCGCGAACTGGCGCTGCTTGGCGGACAGCGCATGCCGCCGCCCGATCCGGTCATGCTGCCGGTGCTTGCTGCCGGTGGCCGCTCTCTCCCGCCTGGCTACCGCGCCGTCGGCAAGCAGTGGCTGCGGCTCGACGTGGCGGAAAAGTTGCTGAGAGAGGCGCATGGCGCGCGGGCTGCTGCGGGCCGCCGTGCCTTCGCGCTCGATCCGGCACGTGCCATTTCCACCGGGCTCACCACCGCGAGTTATGCGCGGCTGCTGGGCCTGGCCGGCTTTATCCCGATCGTGCCGCGCGCTCTGCCCACGGGTGCTGCCGGACCACCGGCGCGGTTGCTCTGGCGCTGGCGGCCCGATCGCCCGGGCCCCGCCCGCGACTCCGTGCCCTCGCCAGTGCCCACGGGCGCCTTTGCCGCTCTGGCCGAGCTGGGTGCGATGATGCCGGCAAAATGAGGATCGACAAGCTTCTGTGGTATTTGCGCCTCACCAAGACCCGCAGTCTCGCCCAGGCGATGGCCGAGGCAGGCCACATGCGGCTTAACGGGCGGCGGATCGAGCGGGCGGCCGCCAAAGCAGCAGTGGGTGATGTGCTCACTTTCGTACAGGGGGAACGCCTGCGCGTGTTCGAGCTTGTGGCCCTGCCAACGCGGCGCGGACCCGCTCCCGAAGCGCAAAGCTGCTATCGGGAGCTTGACGCCGCCGCAGATTTGCTTCTAGCAGCACCTATTGCCAACCACGCTGCCGAAGGGGACTTGCAGCCATGACCTATGTCGTCACTGACGCCTGTATCCGCTGCAAATATATGGATTGCGTGGAAGTATGCCCGGTAGATTGCTTCTACGAGGGCGAGAATATGCTGGTGATCAACCCCAGCGAATGCATCGATTGCGGTGTGTGCGAACCCGAATGCCCGGCCGAGGCGATTCTGCCGGACACTGAAAGCGGGCTCGAGCAATGGCTGGAGCTTAACACCAAGTTTTCCGCCGAGTGGCCTAATATCACCACCAAGAAGGACAGCCCGGAAGACGCCGACGAATACAAGGGCGTCGAAGGCAAGTTCGAAACTCTGTTCTCCGCCGAGCCCGGCGAGGGCGACTGATCGGGGATGGGCCGCGCCCGTTTGCGCGTGCGGCCCAGTCCTTGATTTCTCAAACTGCCGGGATACCGAAAGCCGGCAAATGCAGGATCGGGCGCGCGTTGTCGCTCGCCGACCAGACCAGTTCCTGCAAGGCGGCGCTGGCGATCGGCTGGACGAACCGGATGGCGCAGTAGCGTTCCCCGACGGACCGGACGGTGCCGGCGAAATCACCAAAGCCCTCGATTTCGACGGTCACCGCCTGATCGATGCGGAAACTGTTGTGACCGCAGTCACCGATGCGGCAGGCTTCGAGCGACACCTCGACCATCAGGCCGCGCTGCGATTCGCCGTTGCCGGCGCGCAGGCACACATTGTTGCGCACTGCGAATCGCTTGTGCCTGTTGATGGTGAATATTGACATGCCAGCCCCCCGCTGAATTTTCGCCGCGCCCAGCGCCGGCCCCACCGAATCATCCAAACCTTCTAGAACCGCTCAGCTGCCAGGCCGCGCCGGCTATTGTCCAAAGCCAGCTTCCCGCGCACCAGAGCACGCCGCGGCGTACGCACCCGGCCGCGGCTTGCAACCCCGCGACGGCCGAGCGGCCTAGGCGGCGGCGGAACCTGCCGGCCCAACGCCAGCACGGCACCGGAATAATGCCTGACGGTGACCGCGATACTCGAAAGAGCCAGAAAAGCAGCGGCAGTAAACAGGGCCAACAACAGCACATTCATGCCGACGCCTCCCGAGTGGAGAGATCTCGATTGAATTTTACCGTTTTACCGGAAACTATCTGTTCTATTTTGTGCGAACCGAAGAGCATGTTTTTTCCCAGCATCAATCGGTGCCCCCCCGGCACCGATCAACGCCCCCGACTTCCAGTAGAACGTAAGTGACGCCATGTTGGCAAGTGGGCCTGCGATCAATGGCAATTTTTGCAGGACGAATGCCCCGCCGGACCAATTCTTCGCTGCTGAAACGCGACCTGCCCTTGAGAATCAATCCCTTGCGCGGGCCGCAAAGCTCTTGCGCAGCTTGGCCAGCTTCGGCGGAATAACTGCGAGGCAATAGGGATTGCGCTGGCCTTCGCCCTGCCAATAGGCCTGATGATAGTCCTCGGCGGGATACCACGGAGCCGGACCTTCGATGGTGGTCACTACCCGCCCGCCCAGATCCACATTCGCCCGCGCAATCGCTGCCTCGGCCTCGGCGCGCTGGACGTCGTCTTGCGGGAAGATGGCCGAGCGATACTGGGTGCCGACATCATTGCCCTGACGATTGAGCTGCGTGGGATCGTGCGTCGCCATGAAGATATCGAGCAAGTCACCATAGGCGAGGACCTGCGGATCATAGGTTACCCGAATTGCCTCGGCATGGCCGGTGTTGCCCGAGCAAACTTCGCGGTAAGTCGGATTGGCATTCGCACCCCCGATATAGCCGCTTTCCACGACGCTCACGCCGATCACATCGAGAAATACCGCCTCGGTGCACCAGAAGCATCCGCCCGCGACAATTGCCGTTGCAGTTTCGCCCATTTTTCCGTTACTCCTTCGGTCCTGTAGATAGGTACTGGCACGATGCTTGTCACCGGCAGCTTTCCTGGAGAATGAACCTTGCGCAAAATCGCCCTGTTTGCCGCTGCCCTGGTGCTGGCCGCACCCGCCGCCGCCGAGCATCACCGCGCACCAGCGGCAAAGGCCCCCACAGCCGCGCTCTCCCCGGCCGCGCAGCAGGCCCTGACCCCGGTCATCGCCGATGCGCGCCGCGACAAGGACCGCGCGCGCGATGCCTGGCGCCACCCGGTCGAAACACTGGCCTTCTTCCGCGTCGAGCCGGGGATGACCGTGGTCGACTATATGCCGTCAACCGGCTGGTGGACGCGCATCCTGGTGCCCTATCTGGGAACAGGCGGACGCTATATCGGCATCAACCCGGACAATCGCACGCTGGAAGAGCGGATGCGGCAGTTTTTCGGCAACCTGGGCGAGACCCTGCCCGCCAAAGTCACCGAATGGACGGGTGTTCCCGGAGAGCGGATCGGCGCCTACAACACCGACGGCCTGCCCGCGAGCCTTAATGGCACGGTCGACCGCGTGCTGATCTTCCGCGAGATGCACAACCTGTGGCGCATGAACCTGATGCACCGCGAACTCACCGCAATGCGCCGTCTGCTGAAGGCTGACGGCATGCTGGGGATTGAGCAGCACCGCGCCAAGGCCGATGCCCCTGCCGACTACACCGACGCCAGCAAGGGTTATCTGCGCGAGAAAGACGTGATTGCGCTGGTCGAAGCCCACGGCTTCACGCTGGTCGGCAAGAGCGAGATCAATGCCAACCCCGCCGATCCTGCCAACCATACGGGCGGCGTGTGGATGCTGCCCCCGGGCCTGCGCGGCGTTGCCGATGCCGACAAACCGCGCTTGCAGGCCATCGGCGAGAGCGACCGGATGACCCTGCTGTTCCGCAAGCGGCCGTGATGCGGCTGCCACTTTGTGCGTTGATTGCGCTGACGCTGACGGCCTGCGGGCGCGATCATCGCCCCGATGCTCGTGGACTTGACCGTGACGAAACGCTGCTTTCGCTGTCGGCAACCGGCGAGGCCGAAACTGTGCCCGACGAGGCCGGAATCGAGGTCGGGGTTGAAAGCTATGCGATCACCGCGCAGGCCGCGAGCGCGGCAGTGGCGAAAAAAGGCGAGGCGATTGCCGCTGCTCTTGGGGAATTCGGCGTGGCGGCAAAGGACATCCAGACCCGCAACTTGTCCGTGACCCGGGTCGATTACGGCAGGTACAAGGGGCAGTTCAAGGCAAGCAATATCCTGGGCGTCCGCCTGCGCGATGTCAGCAAGGCGGGCGAGGCGGTTGCCGCTGCAACCGATGCCGGAGCCAATGTGCTGTCCGGCCCGAGCCTGCGCATTGCCGATCCGGAGAAGGCCAATCGCGGGGCATATATTGCTGCCTATCGCGCCGCGCGGACCCGCGCGGAAGCCTATGCCGAGGCCGCGGGAATGAAAATCTCGCGGGTGCTGACCATTCGCGATGGAGGTGCCAGTGGCGTGCCCATGCCCGTTTCCGTGGTCTATGCCGAGCAGGCTGCGAACGCATCGATGACGCAAACTTCTCCCCCGCCACCCGTCGCGCCGCCGCCGCCGTCAATCCGCCCGGGGACCAGCAGAGTTGCTGTCAGCGTGGCTGTGGACTTTGCGCTGGAGCCCCAATAGACGCTAGCCATGTCGCAAATCGCCGTCGCCGCGCTGCAATTGTCCCTGGGTTCCCACAACGCGGCGGAGAACAACGCCAACCCGGCCGGACCGGCGAACCATACGGGCGGCGTGTGGATACTGCCCCGGGGCCTGCGCGGTGTTGCCGATGCCGACAAGCCGCGGATGCAGGCGATCGGCGAGAGCGACCGGATGACCCTGCTGTTCCGGAAGCGGCCGTGATGCGGGGGAAGGAGCGGGGCACGGCCGTCACGGGGGATCTGTAACCTAAAGAGGTATCGCGATGACATCGACTGATCACACGGCGCACCATCACGGCGCGGGCACTACAGCTTCTGCGACAGATCCGGTCTGCGG
>JANLSP010000515.1:0-3624 GCA_031362485.1 Novosphingobium sp. | reverse complement strand
AACTGCTTTGCGAACCGCGGGGATTGACGACATCTGCGAAATATACGCCGACCGACGGCCCGGTATTAGCTTCTTGGACAAATCCTCGGATTGAGAAGCTTGCACGGTCCGGTCCGTAGTTGTTCGCCACACTAAGAGACGGTGTATTTGCGGCAAGATCGACGCCGGTCACAATATTGCGTCTCGAGAGGTCCTCTTGCGAAAACACCGTTATCGAAATCGGTACATCCTGAAGCCGCTCTTCGGTACGCCGCGCCGTGACAATTATGTCGCCGCGCGAACTGTCTCCTTGTGCCTGTGGATCGGACTGGCCCAACGCCGGTTGCGCAAGACCAAGGGCAGTCAATACGCCGATTGCACAGGAGGCGCGAAGCCCCTGCCATGAAGCGGACCGATTCATTTTCCTCTCCTCATATTGCTACGGACATTGCTTCGTTTAGGACAGGTCGCAGTCCGGCAGCGCCTTCTTATGCGGGAATATTCTCATATTTTAATTAAGATAACAATCATTAAAATGAGACTTATAGTCTCATAAAACATTGCAGTCCCCTTTTGGTGGCGGACCCCTGATAACTGCGCCGCCATCAAGCGATCGGACCGCTTGCCTGGTGCAGTTCTCTAACTCTGGGTTTACCCGGCGAACAATGCTGTGTAACGTCAAGGGCATGCTCGACCTCGACAACAGGATGATGAGACCGCTCGATATAAGGCAGGTGCGCACCCGCGCCGCTTTGCGATCGGCGATTCTTGAATTGTCTGAGCTGATGCCGTTCGAGAGGATTACCGTTGCGGATATCGTCTCGCGCGCGGATGTCTCGACCGCGACATTCTATCGCCATTATCGAGATAAATCCGCCTTGCTGGGCGAAATTGCGCAAGATTTCACGAGCGAACTATCGCTCAAGATCACCCCCGAGACAGTGACGGCAAACAGTCGGAGGGCGGCACTTGTGCTCTGCGAATTTCTCGAGGCGCATCGCGGAATTTGCACAGCCCTGCTTTCCCACGGGGCCAAGAGCGCGATTTTCGACGATCTCCTGAAGCAGGCGGTAAGCCACTCGGAGACTTCCGGCATCAACGACGATATCTGGTTACCGCACAGCCTTGGCCCGGTCTATATGGTCACCACCATTCTGACTCTGGTCGGCTGGTGGCTGCATCGCGGGGAGGATCTTACCAGCGATGAGATGAGCCAGTTGATCGATCGACTGGTATTTGCGCCAGTGCTTGCCTGACGCTGGTAGCATTCACAGGGAATCCAGTACGGCCCATAATAATGGTAGCATCATTCTCATAAATAGGGAATAACCACTCCCGAATGGGTTGAGGTGGCGATTCGGCATATGCTTGGGGTCAATGAACTTTTGCAAAAGGCTAGCGATGGGGCTGGCTTGGACGATTTTGGCGAGCCGAGCTTTCGCGAGGGGCTCGAACGCCTGGTTAGTGCCGTCGAGCGCGAGGCTGCACTGAACCTGCTCGGCGAAGGCCTAATCGAGCATCAGATCGTTGAGTTGCTTACCTGCCGGCTCGAGGTCGAGCATTGGCATGCCATGCATCCCGAGATAGACGATGAGCAGATCGTCAAACCGCTGATCGGCCTTGGTCTGCCGCGCACTGGATCGACTGCCCTCTCCTGCCTGCTGGCCGAGGATCCCGAAACGCGCAGCATCCGCGCCTGGGAATCGTCGAGTCCCTGCCCTCCCCCCGAAACGGCCACCCAGCACGATGATCCCCGGATTGCAGCGCAGGTGGTCCGCAATGCGCATATGGACGCACTCTCACCGCGGTTCAGGACGATGCTGCCGATTTCTGCCACCGCGCCCACCGAATGCCAGCATTACATGGCATACGATTTCAAATCGCAGCTGTTCCAGGCGATGGTCAGAGTGCCGTCTTACGTCCGCTGGCTGAACCATGAAGCCGATGCAACGCCAACATATGCCTATGTCAAACGCGTGCTCAAACTGCTGCAGTGGCACTGTCCGCCCAAGCGCTGGCGGCTCAAAAATCCGAGCCATATGCTGTTTATTGATGCGCTGGACGCGGCTTTTCCAGATGCGCGATACTGGATGACGCATCGAGATGTGGCGAAGGTGCTGCCGTCGGTAATTGACCTCTACGCAGAGCTTTCGCGCCCTTACACGGCCTCGCTCGACATCAGCTGGATCCGCGAGATGAACCTGGAGTGGACCGATCTCGGCCTGCACCGGGTCATGCGCTTCAGGAGCGAAGGTGCCGATGCCCGGTTTTTCGATATCGGCTTCATGGAAATGCAAACGACCCCCTTCGCAGTGATCGAGCGGCTCTATGCCTTTATCGACGAGATGTTCTCCGATGAGGCGCGCATCCGCATGACGTCGTGGGTCGAGCAGAATGCGCAGACGCGAGAAGGAAAGCACGAAATTGACCTGGCATTGCTCGGCGTCGATCTCGATGCGGTGAAAAAACAATTCAGCTTTTACCACGACACCTACGGAGTGCGCTGACCAGACGCCGATTGCGATCTGTGCGGGCAAGGAGATGATGCGAATGACGGCTGCAAGCGAAGCGACCGAGGCCCAGGGGTTTGAGGCTGTGATTAACTATGTGCGCAATCCGGTAGCTCCCGGAGAGCCGCCGCTCACCTTCGTTACCGAGGACGAAACCCAGTCGACGATGGTCACTACGCCTGGGGTGCCGGTGTGGATCCGCAATGTTCGCAGGCAAGACGTGTCGCTTGAGCGCGAGGGATTTGTCCTCGTCAATCACGTTAGTTCGATCGCGGACCTTAATCAGATTGAAGAAGATGCCGCTGTCGATGCCCGTTATTCTCAGGAAATGACTGCACTGCTCAAGGATCTGACCGGCGCGGACATCGTGATCATGCAAGGCGGCGGCAAGAAGCGCTATGGGCCAACCGCAGGCGACAAACTTGCGGGCCTGAAGAATGCTTTGCCTGCGCTCTATCCGCACGGAGACACGACTGACCGCTCGGCGCACGAACTTGCGGCAATGATTGTCGAACATGTTCCCGGGGTCGAACTGGGCCAACTGAGGCGATGGGCGCACATCAATGTGTGGCGTCCGATCACGCAGCCCCCGCACGATTTCCCCCTTGCCGTCTGTGACGCAAGGTCGCTGGACGACGCGCATCGAGTGCCCGTTCTGGCGCACACTGAAACGCGCACGACCGATCCGTTCGTCTTCGAGACCACCGGTTATCTTTGCGACGCGGGGCACCGCTGGTGTTATTTTCGCGACATGACGCCAGACGAAGTCCTGGTGTTCATCACGTTCGACAGCAATCCAGACCGCCCGCATCAGGTCGCGCACTCGGCCTTCTCCGATCCCACTTGTCCGCCCGGAACGCCTGCACGCGGCAGTGTGGAGATGCGTGCGCTTGCCCTGTTCTTTTGAATCAGTCCGCCGGATCGAGAGGAGATCGCAGTGACCAAACTGAACTCGGCGATGATTATTGAGAAGGCCATCGCGGGTGCGGATATCGCGCATCCCGATCCGGAGCGATTCCGCGCCAACCTCGATCTTCTGGTTGATTGTTTGAATGAAGAGGCGCGCCTTTCGCCCGAAGCCGTGCCAGGGGTATGCGCCCAGCTCGCCTCGGGAATGCGCAACCGGATGGAGATC
>JANLSP010000013.1:0-3707 GCA_031362485.1 Novosphingobium sp. | reverse complement strand
CGCCTCCAGCACGGCCTTCCACGCGGCGCGGCCACCGGAAACCTCGTCGAGTTCATCCTCCATGCCCGCCGTGAAATCATAGGCGACATAGCGCGGGAAGAAGCGCTCGAGGAAGGCGGTCAGCAGCCGTCCGCTCTCTTCAGCGAAGAAGCGGTTCTTTTCGGTGCGCACGTAATTGCGGTCTTTAAGCACCTGCAGCGTCGAGGCGTAGGTTGAAGGCCGACCGATGCCGAGCTCCTCCAGACGCTTGACGAGACTCGCCTCGGAAAAGCGCGGCGGCGGCTGGGTGAAATGCTGGCTCGCCTCGACGCCTTTCTTGGCCGGGGTATCGCCTTTGACCATTTCCGGAAGCAGACCGGAATCCTCGTCCTCACTGTCGCCCTTGTTGTCCCGGCCTTCCTCGTAAACCGCAAGAAAGCCGGGAAACTTGATCACCTGTCCGGTGGCGCGCAACTCGTGCTTGCCGGCGGGATCAGCCAGTGTAACGCTGGTGCGCTCCAAACTGGCTGAGGCCATCTGGCTGGCCATCGCGCGCTTGTAGATCAGGTCATAGAGCCGCGCGCCATCATCGCTGCCATAGCGGGCTACCGAAAAATCGACCGGGCGGATGGCCTCGTGGGCTTCCTGCGCGTTCTTCGCCTTGGTCTGGTAGATGCGGGGCTTTTCGGGAAGGTAGTGCCCGTCGAACCGCTGGGTGATCGCGCGCCGGGCATCCGAAATGGCGCTGGAATCCATCTGCACGCCATCGGTGCGCATATAGGTGATCGCGCCGGCTTCATAGAGGTTCTGCGCCACGCGCATGGTGTGGCTGGCGGAAAAGCCGAGCTTGCGCGCCGCTTCCTGTTGCAACGTCGAGGTGGTGAAAGGCGGATAGGGATTGCGCTTGACCGGGCGGACTTCGACATCCTCGACCCGGAATACCGCGCCTTCGACGGCCGCCTTGGCGCGAATGGCAATGCCTTCTTCGCCGAGGCTCAACTTATCGAGCTTCTCGCCGTCAAACTTGATCAGGCGCGCGGCAAATTCGGTGCCCTTCATCTCCATCTGCGCGACCACTGACCAGTATTCCTGCGGCCGGAACAGCTCGATTTCGCGTTCGCGCTCGCAGATCAACCTGAGTGCAACCGACTGCACGCGGCCGGCGCTCTTGGCACCGGGCAGCTTGCGCCACAGCACGGGAGAAAGCGTGAAGCCGAACAGATAGTCGAGCGCACGGCGGGCAAGGTAGGCATCGATCAAATCCTGATCGAGTTCGCGCGGATGCAGCATCGCCTCGGTGACGGTCGCCTTGGTGATCGCGTTGAACGTCACGCGTTGCACGTCCGCCGGCAGCGCCTTCTTCTTCGCCAGATATTCGCGGACATGCCACGAAATCGCCTCACCCTCACGGTCAGGGTCGGTCGCCAGAATCAGGCGGTCAGCAGTCTTGGCCGCATCGGTGATTGCCTTCACCCTGCTCGCCTTGTCGCCATAGACATCCCAGTCCATCGCAAAGTCTTCGTCGGGCCGAACCGAGCCGTCCTTCGGCGGCAAGTCGCGGATGTGACCGTAGGAGGCAAGGACCTTGTAGTCCTTGCCGAGGTATTTCTCGATGGTCTTCGCCTTGGCAGGCGATTCGACGATAACTAGCTGCATGAAGGTGTCAGAAGCCCCTTACGTGTGTACGTGTGCGCGAGGGTGGCGCTTGTATGAGCAATGCGTCAAGATGGCGATGCATCAGTGAGAGGGGAGATTCTCATGCGCAAACCGATCGCGACCTTGCTGGCCGCAGTTCTGGCGGCATCGGCTGCAAATGCCCAGCCAGCCGGCACCGAGCGGCTCGTCTCGCCTGCACTGCCCGGCTTCGTCACCGGCCATTCGGCAGCGAATGCGCAGCAGAGCATCCTTGAACAGATCCCGGCTGGCGAAACGGTGCAAGCCTGGACCCGCATGGTTACGACCCAGCGCTATGGCGGACTCGCGCGCCAGGCGAGCGCGGCGCAATATGTTGCCAACGTGCGAGGCGCAGTGCCGCGCGCCTGCCCCGGGGCCCGGCTCTCGCCCGTCGAAAGCTTGCGCATCTCCGGGCGCGAAGCCGCGCGCTTTCAGCTCGATTGCCCCCGCAGCGCTGGCGGCGGGCCCGAAACCTTCATCCTGCTGGCGATTGCCGGGCCTGGCGACATGCATGTCAAGCAAGTCGCCTGGCGCGGTGGCACGACGCCTGCGGGGCTGGCCTGGGGGCGCGGCTTTCTGGCGGCAACGGTGTTCTGCGCTGCCGCCGACAGGACACCTGCCTGCCGGCGCTGAGCCTCAGCGCATCGTTGCCAGTTTCTGCGCCAGCAGGGTGCTGGCTTCGCTGGTTGCCTGGGCAACCCCGGCGACATAGGCTCCGGGCCGCGCGGTGAAGGAGAACTTCTTCGAGCTGTTGGTGCCAACGCCGCCCAGAAAGCCGATCACGTTGGCCACCCGGTTGGTCGCCTTTTCGGTGCCGCTCATGGTGTCTTCCTTGTCGAAGAAATCGCCCCCCACTGCGACCGGATCCTTGAGCACAAGCGAACCGATCTTGTAATCCGGTCCAATCACCGTGACCTTGGAATAGTCTGGCATCAGGGCGAGGCTGCCGTTGACCTTGATTGACGACGAGCTGCGGAACCAGCCGCCATATTCTTCGCTGTTGGCGAAATCGATGTAATAGATCACGTTGATAACCCGGGCATTGTTCGCTTTGGCATAATTGGAAAACGCCGTCTGGACGCGCCCGGCCGCCATGTTCATGCCGATGGCCCCGAAGCCGCCGACCATGACATCGCCTGGCATGATACGCAGCGGCGCGGTCTGGCTGGCGCCAACGACCATGACTTTTGCCTTGTCATCGCGCCCGGTCACGGTGGTGAACTCGCGCGGTGCTGCTTCGCCCGCTTCGCGCGAAACGGCCGGTTCAGCCGCCAGTGGCGCGCGGTCGACAACTTCAAAGCCGGCCGCCGTCAGCTTGGCAACGAAATCGTCGTAGGCCGAGTTGGTTGCTGTTTGCAGGTCTTCCGGGGTGTATCCTCCCAGCGTCGAGCGCACGGTCGATCGGCCGCCAAAGCCGCTGCCCATGAGGCCGCCGCCAGCCTTGGTCGAATCCTTGCGCTCGATGATGAAACCGATGGAAAACTGACCGATCACGACGCGCTGGGTGCCCTGCAGGTTCTTGGCCGAATTGACCTTGATGGCTTCCGCCTCACGTTCGGCCTGCGCCGGAACGGCAACCAGCAGCAATGCGGCAAAGGCCGCGGTAAACTTGTGTAATATCATGAAAAATGCCCCGAATCGCATTGACGATGGCGTGGATAGTAACAAGCTCGGTGCCTGCCGCAATCGTCGAAATAGGCAGGGTTTCAAGCCAGCGAAACCCGCCCACCGGCGTGGCGCACCAGCCTGCCGGCGAGTTCCAGTTCGAGCAGGGCCAGCTGCACCGCCGCCGCGCTCTCTCCGCATTGGCGGATCAGTTCGTCGATGCCTACCGGCGCTGTGGTAAGCAGTGCAGCTAAATCTGCGGGATCCTTTGGCAGCTCGCCTGCAAACTCCAGGGTTAGGTCATCCTCTAAGAGCCTGATCCGAAATTAAGTTGAGTGGTATCAGCGGGTTAGCTTGACGCGAGCCCAAGTCATTGATTCAGGGGTTTTTGCGAAAACTTCCGGAGATCAACGATGTGGACTGATACCACTCGGGCTCAGTATGCCCGT
>JANLSP010000683.1:0-5809 GCA_031362485.1 Novosphingobium sp. | reverse complement strand
GTGGGGGCCCCTTTGGGTGCCATCGAAAGGTAAAACGGTACTGCACCCGCACCTGACAGTGAAAGTCTCGCTGGATCGGCTGGGGAAAGGGCGGATCGAGGCTCTCCGCAATACCGCGAGACCACGAAAATGCGAGAAAGCGGGGGGTTTTCGAGGCGATTCTCTGGAGAGCAGGATTTAGCTGGACTGCGTGGCGGAAGAGGCAGGAGTCGAACCTGCCGGAGGCGCCGCGCGCCTCCCGTCGGATTTGAAGTCCGGGCACCCCACCGGGGATGTTTCTCTTCCTCATCCCGGATAGCCGGGTTGGCGAGCCTGTGCAAAGCGCCTTGGAAAATTGCCCTAAACTGGCAGCTTGTCCAGTTGCGCCGCGAATTCCGCCTCTGCCTCAAGGCAGCGCAAGTCCAGCAGCAGGCGCCCTTCAGCGATGCGACCGATAACCGGGCGCGGCAGGGCGCGCAGCCGCGCAGCGAGACGGTCGAGCGCCCTGCCCGGCGAGCCCGCCAGCGGCACCAGTGCAATCGCCAGACTGGCGATGCCAGAGCCCGGCAGCGAGCCGCTGCCGGCCTGGGCCAGTGCCGGCAGCGCGGACACCTTCCAGCCCTCGCCCAACACTTCGGCCAGGCGCGGCACCAGCCGCGCGGCCATCGCCTCCAGCTCCTCGATCGGCCGGGTCAGCATGCGCAGCACCGGCAGATCGCGCGGCAAGTGCTCCGGGCGGCGATAGGCAAGCAGGGTCGCCTCCAGCGCCGCCAGCGTCATCTTAGAAACGCGCAAGACGCGCTTGAGCGGGTGCTTACGCAGTTTCGCAATCAGATCCCGGCGTCCGACGATCAGCCCCGCCTGCGGCCCACCGAGCAGCTTGTCGCCACTGAAGCTGACCAGATCAGCCCCTGCAGCGATGCATTCGGACACTACGGGCTCCTTCGGCAAGCCGTAGCGCGCCAGATCGATCAGGCTGCCAGCCCCAAGATCCTCGATCAGCGGCAGGCCGTGCGCGTGAGCGATCCGCGCCAAATCGCCTCGCGAAACCTCAGCCGTGAAACCTTCGATGCGATAATTGCTGGCGTGAACGGCCATGATCGCTGCGGTCTTCGGTCCAATAGCATTCTCGAAATCGCGCGCATGGGTGCGGTTGGTGGTGCCCACTTCCACCAGACGCACGCCGGCACTGCGCATAACATCGGGAATGCGGAACGCGCCGCCAATCTCGACCAGTTGCCCGCGCGAGACCAACACTTCGCGCCGGGCCGCCAGCGCTGCGAGCGACAGCAACACGGCGGCGGCGTTGTTGTTGACCGCAATCGCCGCTTCCGCGCCGGTCAGCTCGCAAAGCAGGGATTCGATGATGCTGTCACGGTCACCGCGCCCGCCGGTCGCCAGATCATACTCCAGCGCGCAAGGCTCGCGCATAGCAGAGGTGGCTTGCGCAACAGCCGCCTCGGAAAGCTGTGCGCGGCCCAGATTGGTGTGCAGAACCGTGCCGGTCAGGTTGAACACGCTGCGCAAGGCCGGGCGGTGGCGGGCGGTGAGCCGGGATTGCACTGCGGTGACCAGCTCGGATTCATTCCCGGTGATGCGGCGTTCATCCAGAACCAATCGGATGGCCGCGACGAGAGCTGTGTGACCGAACTCTTCCAGCGCCGGCGCAAGCGCCGCTTCGCGCAAGACGCGATCAACCGACGGAATGGCGGGTCGTTTCGGCTCCATGACCGATGCTATCGCCATGCCGGATGATTTGCGCAAGTCGCACAATGGCTTCCCCTGCCCGCAGCGGTCGCGCTAGGAGGCGTGTATGCTGATTGTCACCGCCGGCCACATCGACCATGGCAAGACCACCTTGGTCCGGGCGCTGACCGGCACCGATACGGACCGCCTTCCACAGGAAAAGGAGCGCGGCATCTCGATCGATCTCGGGTTTGCATATTGGCAGCCCGAGGGCGGCGGACTTGTCGGATTTGTCGATGTTCCCGGCCACGAACGCTATGTGCGCAACATGCTCGCGGGCCTCAGCGGCGCTGATTTTGCGCTGTTGGTGGTTGCGGCCGATGACGGCGTGATGCCGCAAACATCCGAGCACTTGCGCATGCTAGACCTGATGGGGCTGAGGCGCGGTGTTGCGGTGTTGACCAAGTGCGACCGGGTCGATGCCGCCAGACTGGAAGCGGTCCGGCAGGACGTGGATAGCTTGCTGGCAAAAACAGGCCGTGCCGGATCGCCCATCTTGCCGGTCTCGAGCGTGACCGGACGCGGAATTGCCAATCTAAAGCAAGCTCTCAGCGATGCCGCGTGCGATCCGCAGCGTCCGGGCGGCGCGGCGCGCTTCGCCATCGACCGCTGCTTCACCATCAGCGGCGCCGGCACGGTGGTAACTGGCACGCTGCTGGCCGGCTCGCTTGCGCAGGGCGACCAGTTGATTCTTTCCCCCAGCGGCCTGCCCATTCGGGTGCGCGGCTTGCAGTGCGCCGGGCTGCCTGCCGAAAGCGCTCATGCGCGCGCGCGCTGCGCGGTCAACCTCGCGGGGGCCGCAGTCGGTCAGATCCATCGTGGCGACTGGCTGGTCGATCCTGAGCTGCATGCTCCGACCGTCCGCATCGAGGCCCGGGTGACAGTGGAGGCAGATCGCAAGACACCGCTGCGACATGGCACCGCCTTGCGCCTTTATCTCGGTGCAGACGAAATCCCGGCGCGTATGCTTTCGCGCCGCCAGATGCCGATTGCCCCCGGCGAAAGCGCTGTGGTCGCGATGGCGCTCGATCACTCGACAATTGTAGTGAGCGGCGACCGCTTCGTGCTGCGCGATGCCTCGGGCGTTTCGTTGATCGGGGGCGGTCGGATTGTCGATCCATATCCCCCGAGCCGTTTTCGCCGGGAGGATGGCCGCGAGGCGATAATCGCCGCGCTTGAACTGCACGACCCGCGAGCCAGCCTCGAAGCCTTGCTGGCCAGCGATGGCGCGGAAATCGATTGCCGCTGGTTCGCGCGGTCGTTCGGCCTTTCCTCCGCCGAGGCGCAGACTCTCTTTGCCCAAGCCGGCGCTTCGATGCTCGGCAAGGCGCGCCCAGTCGTGCTTTCGCCCCGGCGGCTTGCCTCACTTGAGGAGGAAGTGCTTGGACTGCTGGCGCGCTGGCACCACGAGAGGCCCGAAGCAGGCGGGATGAGCGCGCGCGACATCGGCAAGGCGCTGACCACGCGCCTTTCGGCCGGAACCCTCGCCGCCATCTTGCGCGGGCTCGCCGATGGCCAGAGGCTCGAATTTGCCGGTCCCCTGTTGCGGATGCCCGGCCACCAGAGGAGCTTCAGCCCCGCCGAAACAATTTTGTGGGCGGCGTTGTGCGACTGGCTGGAAAACGGCCCGCCCCGCACCGTCACGTCGGCGGAACTGGCGGAACAACTGCGCGAGAGCGAACGCAGCACGCGCACCATGCTGCTGCGCCGGCGGATCGCGGGCGATCTGTGGGCAATCGATGAAAGCCGCTTCATGCTGCCCGCCCATGTCGCCATGCTGGCGGCGAGCGCGGGCCTGCTGGCGCAAAGGCATGCCAGCGGCTTCAGCGCTGCCCACTTCCGCAATGCTACAGGCATTGGCCGCAACCATGTTATCCGCCTGCTGGAGTTTTTTGACCGGATTGGCGCAAGCCAGCGTCGCGGCGAAATACGGGTGATGCGCGAAGGCTGGCAGGAACTCGTCGGCGAAGCGGCGCCATGGCTTGCAGGCGAAGCGTGAAGCCATATAGATGTTCGGACGATCCCAGAAGGAACACACATGACACTGGTCGGCACGCGCATGGTCAGCGATGGCAAGACCGCTCGGCAATTGTTCGAGGAAGTCATGGCGAATCCGGCCCGGACCAAATTCGGTTTCGGCCAAAAACTCGCGGTGGTTAATGTCGATTTCCAGAACGCCTATACCCGGCTTGACCGCTACAAGACCGCCTACGAAACCGATCCGCGCCAGATCGACTATGTGAATACCATCTCGGCGCTGGCCCGCGCGCGGGGCATGCCCGTGATCTGGACACACGTCGCATATGCCGAAGATGCTTCGGACGCAGGCATCTGGGGCACCCGGACCAACACGCCTGACAGCCTACAGAATATCAAGGTGGATTCCGACCGCCACAGGTTCGACGAACGCTGCGCGATCGATCCCGGCGACATGGTCTATACCAAGCGCATGCCCTCGGCGTTTTTCGAGACGCCGCTGCAAAGTCTGCTGGTATGGCACAAGGTAGATACCGTGGTCGTCACCGGCGGCAGCACATCGGGCTGTGTGCGGGCGACGGCAGTGGATTCGCTCAGCCGCGGCTATCGCACAATTGTCCCGATCGAGACCTGCGCCGACAAGCATGAAAGCTATCACTTCGCCAACTTGACCGACCTTCAGCTCAAATATGCCGATGTCGAGCCAGTCCAGGCCGTGATCGACTGGCTGGAGGCAGCTGCGTGATCGAAGGCGCGCCTGATCCGGGACTCTATGACTACACGCCTTATCGCGGCCGCCAGTCCTTCGCCTGGCCGGGCGACAAAAAGGTCGCCGTCTGGGTCTCGCCCAATCTCGAATATTACGAAATCGACCCTCCGGCCAATCCGCACCGCAAGGCATGGGGCATGCCGCATCCTGATGTGGTGGCCTATTCCCACCGTGATCACGGCAACCGCGTCGGCCATTGGCGCATGGCCGACGTGATGACGCGCCATGGCTTTCCCGGCTCGGTCTCGCTTTCGGTGGCGCTGTGCCAGCATCACCCTGAAGTCGTTGCCGATGCAAACGCACGCGGCTGGGAGTTCTTCAGCCACGGCATCTACAACACGCGATATTCATACGGCATGGACGAGGCGCAGGAACGCAGCATCATCGAGGACTCGATCCGCACGGTGCGCGAGGCGACCGGCCAGACGATCCGCGGCTGGCTGGCCCCGGCGCTGACCCACACCCCGCGCACGCTCGACCTGATCGCCGAATATGGCCTGGACTACACCTGCGACCTTTATCACGATGACCAGCCGTTCCAGGTGAATACCGCGAGCGGCGATCTGATCTCGATGCCCTACAGTCTCGAAGTCAACGATCACTACGGCTTCTTCATCTACAACATGAGCCCGCGCGAATATGCCCGCACCCTGATCCGTCAGTTCGAGCGGCTGGCGGATGAACGATCAGGCACCGTCATGTGCATTCCGCTCCATGCCTACCTGATCGGCCAGCCCCACCGTATCGGCGCGTTTGAGGAAGTGCTGCGCCACATCGCCACCGATGGCCGGGCATGGGCGACGACTTCAGGTGAGATTGCCGATGCGTGGAGATTGCAGGGGCGGCAGCCGCGGACATGAGCCTAGATCCCGCCTACTTTGAATATCCCCGCCGCCGCGAGGGCTACGATCACGACCTCTACGCCTACAGCGCGCTGCTGCAGCGTCAGCCCTTGCACTGGCCGGGCGGAAAGTCTGTTGCGGTATGGTTCTGTGTCAGCCTCGAATGGTTTCCGATTATCCCGGCCGACAAGCCCTTCCGCGCACCCGGCCACATGCAGACCGCCTATCCCGATTATCGCCACTACACCGCGCGTGACTATGGCAACCGGGTCGGTATTTACCGGCTGCTCGATGCCTTCGCGAAGCACGATATCCGCGTTTCGGTGGCGAGCAATGCCGCGATTGCACAGCGCTATCCCGGCCTGATCCGGGACATTGTGGCGGCGGGGCACGAGCTTATCGCCCATTCGACTGACATGAACGGCACCATTGCCAGCACGCTGGACGAAAGCGACGAGCGCGCGCTGATCGCCGAAAGCATTATGGCGCTGAAAAC
>JANLSP010000666.1:0-5243 GCA_031362485.1 Novosphingobium sp. | reverse complement strand
GCTGGCCTTGCATGAGAAAGCCAGTGCGCATGTCGAGCAAGTGGCGGATCTTGATTTGCTCACGCGATGCATCGCCTTTCCATTCGGTGATGAAATCGGCAACCGGCTGGTCGAGCGACTTGATATGGCCGAGCTTGATCGCCCGCCCGATAAGCAGCGCAGTGACCGGCTTGGCCAACGATTTGGAGACGATGGGTTTGGTTGCATCGTAGCCATTGAAATAGTGCTCAGCCTCGATTCTGCCGCCACGCCAGACAATCAGAGCCGAGCTCTTGCGGTCGGCGGCGTAGCCCTGTGCGGTTTGCAGCGCTTCCGGCGCGATCGTGCCTCTTCGGGTTTTCGGCAGGGAGACGAAGGCGGCGCCGGCGACCGGCTCCAGCGGAGCATAGGCCTCCAGCCCGCGCCCGGCGATGTTGCTGATCTCGGCATAGCGCTTGAGGAACAGCGCCTCTTCCTCGGGCGAATAGGTCCCAGTGTTGGCCATTGCCGCCACTGGCAGCACCACCGCCAAGGTGAGCGCCCTAATCGAGAAGTTCAACGATTTGCCCAGCATCTTCGCGCTCCGCCGTTTCCCAGATTGCATATGCCGCCGCAAGGTCTTGCGAAGCGACACCCAGTGATTTGTAGAAGGTGATGTCATCTGCATTCTGGCGACCTGCGGCCCGGCCCAGAAGGACTTCGCCAATTTCGCCAACAATATGGCCCGAGCCGACGACCCCGGCTGCGATCGCTTGCAGCAGCTCGCCCGCAGCGGCCATAGCCGCCACGCGATAGTCGACATAATACCGCGAACGCCGCACCGCCTCCGCATCAACTTCGGCCGTAGCCGGGATGGCGGAGCCGACGAGGTTGACATGCATCCCCGGCTCCAGCGCGCTGCCGGCGAGAACCGGCGCTTTTGCCGAAGTTGCCGTGCAGACGATATCGGCCCCTGCGACCGCCTCAGCCGCGCCTTGAGCTGTTATGACTGGCAGGCCGGTCGCGCGCGCAATGCCGGCGGCAAAATCTGCGGCACGCGCCGGTTCGCGGCCCCAGACCGTTACATGCGCAATATCACGTACCGCGCGCATCGCATGAACATGCCGGGCTGCCTGCTCGCCAGTCCCGATGATCGCCAGCCGCGTCGCATCCTTGCGGGCAAGCACATCGGTCGCGAGTGCGCTTGCCGCTGATGTGCGGATGGCGGTGAGCGAGGATCCTTCGATCATCGCCAACGGGACGCCGCTTGCGCTGTCGAAAAGCATCACCATGCCGACATGGGTGCCCAGGGGATCGCCATGCGGCCGATCATATTTGCAGACCAGCTTGATTCCGAAACAGGCCGGATCCTCCATCGTTCCGGGCATGATGACCAGCTTCCCCGGCGCACCGGGTATCGCCATGAATTGGCGAATCGGCAGCGAGGCCTTGCCCGCTGAAGTGGCGATCATGGCGTCTCGCATCACAGTGACGCAATCCGCGACGGGAAGCATGCGCTCCACTTCGGATCGCGAAATCAGCCGCATCAGGCCTGCGCCCTCGGCGGCAGGAAACGCATTTTGTCCATCACCTCGTGCACATTTTCCGGGCGGGCGAAAGCCTCGGGCATGGGCTCTCCAGGTGTGCGGTCGCGGCCGATGGCATGGAACCAATCCTCAAGCCCCGGCGGCATGAAAACCCAGAACAGCTTCATGTCGACTGCCCCGGTATTGACCAGTCGGTGGACGCAATTGCGCGCGAACAGCACGGTGCTCTCGGGCTGGAGATCAGTCACCACGCCGTCGATCTCGACGAACCCGGTGCCTGCATAGATGAACACCAGTTCGTGGTTCTGCCTGTGCCCATGTTCACGCACTTCGCACCCCGGCGGCAACAGCTGAATGCCACTGGAAAAAGTGTCATAAGCCATATTGTCAGCAGTGAGGTTCACCGTCACAAAGCCTCGCGAGGGGAGTGGCTGCCAGAGCGAGCGGCCTTCATCAGGACCAACCACAACCGAATGCCCCTTGGTGGCATCGCTCATCATTCGCTCCTCAGAAATTGCAGTACGCGCTCATTGTAGGCCGCTGTTTCGACGATTGGGCAAAAATGCCCGCCACGCGGCAGCAGATTGAGCTTGGCGCCCGGAATCAGACGGGCGAGCTCTTCGGTAAAGCCGGAGGGCGCGATCTGATCATCGGCCGCGCCGATACACAGCGTCGTTTGACCGATTTTGTGAACCTGGTGGCGCAAGTCATGCGCCGCCACTGCCGCCAGCCGCGACAGCTCCACTTCCAGCCCCGGCCATGCCGCCATGCGCGTTTCCATAAACGCCCGGGCATCCTTCATTTGCGCCTGAAGATAGGCTGCTGGATGCGCCAGATAAGTACCGATCGTATAGTAAGCGAGCGGCCCGCTATTGATCAGGATCTCGCGCCGGGTGCGAAACAGCTGCTCGAAATAGGCGTCAGGGCCCGCCCAGCTACAGCTGAGCACCAGCCGGTCCAACCGTTCGGGCCAGTGTAGTGCAACATGCTGGCCGATGGCTCCGCCCGTTGAATGGCCGACGAGGTGCGCCTTGGTCACCCCCATCGCGTCCATCAGCGCGACAAGGTCTTCGGCCATCTGTTCGGCGCCCCAGATCGCCTTGCCCGGCGAGGAGTCCCCGCAACCGCGATGATCATGCGTAATCACCCGGAAATCCGCGGCAAATGCCCGCACCTGGTTGGCCCAGAATGCGCCGCGCCCGCCAAGCCCCGCCACCAGCAAGAGATCGGGTCCGTTGCCGGTTATCTCGACTTGGATTTCTGCATCGCCGTGGTCGATGCGCCTGATTTCAGTTGGGATTGTTTCCGCCGGGATCATGGCGCCGCACAATCCGGTTCCAGCCCTTGTTGCTGCTTGAGCAGCTGTCGATAGGGCACAATGGCAAGCGCCAGCAGGATCAGGCCGACAATCATCACGCCTGGTGGCGCAATGCCTAGCGACTGATCGATCGCCTTGGGGTCGGCATAGACCTTGTCGGTGATCCAGGCGATCAAAGTGGGCCCCGCAGTGTAGCCGAGGAGATTTGCCACAAGCAGGTAGACTGCAAGCACCTGCGCACGCATTCGGTTAGGCGTAATCAATGGAAAGGTTGAGACAGTCGATCCTCCTGGAATGTTGCCGAGAAAAATCAATACGGCCAGAACCGCAAGGGCTGCGTTTGCGCTTTCCATTCTTGGAAACAGAATGGCTGCAGGAACCGCCAGTCCGATCGCCAGGATTGAAATCCGCATGCTCGCATCCTGCACACCGCGTTTCATGAAAAACTGGACCAGCATACCGCCGGAGACGATTCCGCCAAGCCCACCAAACATGACGACCGGCCCGAGCGCGTTGCCCACCTGCGATTGCGTCCAGCCATGGATGCGGATGAAATAGCTGGGTGCCCATGCCCCAAGCCCGAACTGTGCCGCAACGAAGCAGGACAGGCCGAGGATAAGCGGCACGAACACCGTCCAATGGGCGATGAGGAAGGAGAAAATCTCCCCGGCGCGCGGCGGATCATCGCTGCCGCGTTCGTGGCTGCTGCCGCGCCGCGCCGGCTCGCGGATGAGCAGCACCAGGATGAATGCTGGCACGCTCAACAGCGATACCGCCACGAACGTCATCTGCCAGGGCTTGAACGTCCCGAAGAAGAGTGTGACATCGCCAATGGCATTCAATTGCCCGATAATTGCGCCGCCGATGACGAGCGCGAGGCCCGATCCGACAAAGCCCGAACCGGTAAACACACTGATTGCAGTTGGCAGCTTGTCGCGAGGGAAGCTGTCGCTCAATATCGAAAAGCCCGCCGGCGCCAGTGTCGCCTCACCAATCCCGACCATCATCCGCGCGACGAACAGCATCGCAAAGCCGACAGCCAAGCCGCTCGAAAAAGTCGCCGCTGACCATGCGATCATGCCGCACAAAATGACCCATTTGCGGTTTCCCCGGTCTGCGATCCAGGCAATGGGAACGGCAAGCAGCGCATAGAGCAAGGCGAAGGAAAAACCCTGCAACAGGCTGATTTCAACATCGGTAAGCCCCAGGTCCGCCTTGATCGGTTCGACCAGCAGGTTGATGATCTGCCGGTCGACATAGCTGACGATGGAGGCAAAAGAGAGCGCGGCGACCACAAACCAGCGCCGCAGCGGCGTTGCCGTGAAAGGTTGGTCGGCAATAGGAGAGGCGGATGCCATGGGTGAGCGCTAGGCCAGCAAGCCAGGCATGCGCGCATCGCCCATGAATTTGTTCGCGGGCCGAATAATCTGGCCTGGCTGTTCGCCTTTCCACTGGCGAGGCGAAAGAGAATAGGTGTGACCGCAACCATGGCTACTTCCAATCGAGCGCTTGCCGATGCGAAGATTGCAGCGGAGCTGACTGCGCTGCTGGGGCAAGGTGCTGTACTCACAGAGCCAGCGGCGCTCGCCTTGTCTGCGCAAGATCTGATGACTACGGGCGTCACGCCGCTGGCTGTGGCAAAGCCTGCCAGTGCCGCAGAGACCGCCAAGCTGGTGCGCTTTGCAATGGAACACGACATCGCCCTGTTCGCACGCGGCGGCGGCATGTCCTATTCGCACGCCTTCCAGCCAGATCGCGCGCGGGCGATCAGCATTGATTTTTCAAGACTGAGCCGCATCCGCGAGATCAATGTTGCTGACGGTCACGTTACGGCAGAAGCCGGTTGCACCTGGCAGGATCTGGACGCAGCGCTTGCCGCGCAAGGCGTCCGTGCCCGCTGGTGGGGGCCACAGTCCGGCGGCGTGGCAACGCTTGGGGGATCGCTAAGCCAGGGATCGGTAACCTTCGGTTCGGGCCGGGTCGGCGCTTCCGCCAACGCGGTCAAGAGCTTCGAAATCGTGACCGGCACCGGCGAGATCATCCGCACCGGATCGGACGGATGCGCAGATACCTCCCCTTTCAACCGCAACTTCGGACCTGACCTGACTGGTCTGTTTGCGCAAGATGCAGGCGCGCTGGGCATCAAGACGGCAGTCACGCTCGAGATCGAGCCGCGACCCAACTTGGTCAGCGGCCTGTCGTTCGCTTTCGACGATTTTGACGCCATGACCAGGCTGCTCAATTTCGTGATGCAGCGCCGCATGACGAGCGAGATCATCGCTATGGACGCCGAAGTAGCCCGTCAGAATGCGGGGCCACCCAATCTGTTCGAAGACATCAAGTCGATGTGGCGGATTGGCACCGCAGCAGGCAATCCGCTCTCCGCCCTGGGCCGGATGTTTCGCATTGCCGCAAGCGGA
>JANLSP010000654.1:0-9785 GCA_031362485.1 Novosphingobium sp. | reverse complement strand
AGCGGCCTTCGCGCTACCAGTTGCTTTTTGCGCTGTCCTATATTCCCCAAAGTGACGTCGATGGCCCGCTGCGCCCGGCCTTCCGTCCGGTCAGGGAAGCGATCGAGGCTTATGCTGCCGGCGGTGGCAAGGTGCGGTGCGCCGATCCGTTTACGGCGGCGTTGCAGTTGATTTCGCTTGCGCATGGCCGCATCGCGCTGGCGCACCTCGCCCCGCTCAGGCCAGGCAATTTCGCGCCTGAGGTCGAGGCCTTCGTTCACGAGGCACTCGAGCAGATGTTTGCCGCCTGATCAGGGATGTCGCTCGGCCGCCTGCCGCTTCAATCCATGCGCCGGCATATGATTTACAGTCGTTGGCTTATCAGATAATGCAACGTGGTGAATGCATTAAGCAATCAGGAGAGGCGCGGGTCTGTCGGCCCGCGCGGCCCATTTTGTCGCCGAGTTCCTCAAGGCGGGGACGATCTGACCGAGAGGATTGGCCATCGACAAGCTTAAGCCGCTTGAGCAGGAGCTCGGCATTGATCCGGCCGCGCTGCGGCACCGCTATCGCGCCGAGCGCGACCGGCGCCTGCGCCGCGAGGGGCTGGGCCAGTTCGTCCGGATCGATCGCGAACATCACCACCGCTTCGGCGAAGACCCCGCGCATCGCCCTGTGGCGCGTGCGCCGCTGACCGACACGGTCGAAGTTGCCATTATCGGCGCAGGTTTCGGCGGGCTGCTGCTGGGTGCCGAACTGCGCAAGGCCGGGTTCGACAGTCTGCGCATCATCGACCGCGCCGGGGATTTCGGCGGGGTATGGTACTGGAACCGCTATCCGGGCGCGGCTTGCGACACCGAGGCGCCGATCTACCTGCCGATGCTCGAGGAACTTGGTGTCTTGCCCAGCCGTAAATACGCGAAGGCACCCGAGATATTTGCGCACTGCAAGCTGATCGCCGAAAAGTTCGATCTCCACCGCGACACCTGCTTCCACACTGACGTTACCGCGATCCGCTGGGACGAGGCGGCAGGACTGTGGACGATTGAAACCGACCGCGGCGATGCGATGCGCGCGCGCCATGTCGTCGTCTCGGCCGGTGTGATGGACCGGCCCAAGCTCGCCGACCTGCCGGGGCTGGAGAGCTTCGCGGGTCATTCGTTTCACACCAGTCGCTGGGATTATGACTACACCGGCGGCGGGCCGGACGGCGGCCTGACGGGTCTTGCCGACAAAGTCGTCGGCATCATCGGCACCGGGGCCACGGCTGTGCAATGCGTGCCGCACCTGGGCGCCAGTGCCAAGCAACTTTATGTCTTTCAGCGAACCCCCTCGGCAATCGACTTTCGCAACGATCGCGCGATCGATCCGGCGGAATTCGCAGATCTCGGCCCGGGCTGGCAGCAGAAACGGATGGAGAACTTCACCGCTCTGGTTGGTGGGGCCATTCTCGATGAAGACCTGGTCGCCGATGGCTGGACTTCGATCCCGCGCAATGTGCTCGAATTGCAGGCGCGGGTGAAGGAGTTGGGGATCCATATTGACAGCCCCTATGAGCTGATGCCGCTCGCCGACTTCAGGAAAATGGAAGAAATCCGCGCGCGAGTTGCAGAGGTTGTCGAAGACCCGATGACGGCCGAAGCGCTCAAGCCTTGGTATGACCGTTTCTGCAAGCGGCCCTGCTTTCACGACCACTTTCTGCCGACCTTCAACCGGCCCAATGTCACCCTTGTCGATACCCGGGGGCAGGGTGTGGAGCGGATCACGCCCGCAGGCGTCGTTGCCAATGGCCGCGAATACCCGCTCGACTGTCTGATCTATTCGACCGGCTATGACGCTAGCAGCCCTTTCGCCAAGCGCATCAGCTTCGCCATCACCGGGCGGGACGGACAGACGCTGGAGAGCAAATGGTCCCAGGGCGCGCTGACCTTTCATGGCTACGCGACGCATGGCTTTCCCAACCTATTCATCATGTCGCATGTCCAGACCGGGCTTTCGCTCAACTTTCTGCATATGATTGGCGAACAGGCCCGGCACATTGCCTGGATACTGTCCAAGGCGGGCGATCAGGAGGCCATTCGCATCGAGGCGACGCAGGCAGCCGAGGGCGGCTGGGTCGCCGAAATCGACAAGGCTGCCGTCCCGGTGGTCGAGGCGCTGCGCGAGTGCACGCCGAGCTATTTCAACCACGAAGGCGATGTCAGCCGGCTCAACGCGCGCAACAGTGCCTATGGCGGCGGCGCTCTGGCGTTCTACAGGATAATTGCCGACTGGCGCGCGGAAGGCTCGCTGGCGGGGCTTGAGCTGACCTAGGCAGGGGGACGATGCGCTTACCCCGGTGCGTGCGAAGCGTCAGCGGCGCGCGCGGCAGGCCAGGTCGGACCACTTGCCATTGTCGGGCACCGACAAATAGAATAACGCATGTTATCTTAAAGGATTTCGAATGCAAAGAGGGAGAGTGAAATTGGGATCAGGACAAGGACGGCTCGCGGGCAAGGTTGCCATCATCACTGGCGCGAGCACGGGCTGCGGCCCGGTTATGGCCAAATTATTTGTCGAGCAGGGGGCGAAAGTGCTGCTTTCGGCGCGGCGCGAGGAACTTGTGCTCGAGGCTGCAAGGGAAGCCGGCGAGGGCGCAATCGGCATGCGCTGCGACGTGACCAGCGAGGATGACGTTGCTGCCATGGTCGATCGCGCGATGCAGGAGTTTGGCCAGGTCGATATCATGCTCAACAACGCCGCCGCGCCCGGGCAGGATAAATGGGTGTGGGAGCAGACGGTCGAAAACTTCAACGCGACGCTCGCCATTGACCTCACCGCCGCGATGCTCTGCACCCGCGAAGTACTCAACCGTTCGATGCTTGAGCGCGGGACTGGCTCGATCATCAATTTCTCCTCGACCGCCGGCTGGACCGGCATGGTGCGCAAGACGCATTACACTGCCGCCAAGGCCGCCTTGCGCGCCATGACCAAGACCATCGCGCTCGAAGTCGGCCCCAAGGGCATCCGCTGTAATTGCCTGGTGCCGGGCTCGATCGAGACCGAGCTGTGGATCAACTGGGGCAAGCGCATGGCCGCCGAGCAGGGTGTCGAATACGAAGTCTGGAAAGCGAAAATCCTCGAAGGCTCGCCGCTCAGGGCAATCTCGCAGCCGATCGACATTGCCTATCTGGCGCTGTTCCTGGCCAGCGACGAAAGCCGCACGATTACCGGCCAGTCGATCAATTGCGACGCTGGCGGCTATATGGTCGGCTAAGGGGCGTAAGCTGTCATGGCAACAATCGAAGGGCGTCTCCGGGCACTGGAAGACCGGCAGGCAATCTGTCAGGTGGTGGGTGGCTACGGGCCGGGGTTGAACCGATCGGCTGAACCTGTCCGATGTGCCTCGGACCTGTGACAAGGAAAGACTGGATGCCCCCATCGAACGCGCGACAGGAATGGGCCGCAATGTGGCCCTTGCCGCTGGTTTCCATGCTCGGGCTTTCGGGAAGCGCGATGTTCGCCTTTGCCGGCGGGGTCTATATGGAGAGCGTCACCACCGAATTTGGCTGGAGCAGGGCGCAATACTCGTCCGCGTTCATGCTGATGATGATCTCGGGGCTCTTTCTTGGCCCTGCGACCGGCTGGCTGATTGACCGGATCGGGCCGCGGAAGGTGGCGCTGGCCGGGATTCTCCCTTTCGGGTTGAGTATCTCGCTCTTCGGACTGGTCAATGGCGCGCTGTGGCAATGGTATGTATTGTGCCTTCTGGTCGCCGCATTCCAGGCGGCAATCTCGCAGATCGTCTGGGTCAAGGCGATTGTCTCCCGCTTTGAACATTCACGCGGACTGGCTCTTGCGGTTACGCTGGCGGGGCTTGGCCTGGGGAGCTTTATCTGGCCGCTGCTTGCGGCAATCAGCATAGAGGCGATCGGCTGGCGTGCAGCCTTTCCGGCCTTGGCGGCGATCTATGTCGTTGTCGCTCTGCCGCTGACGTTCCTCTTCTTCCACGGATCGCCCGGCGGGCCGCAATCGCAAACGCAACGAGGCGGCGGTCAGTCCGTCGGCGTTGCTTTGAGAACCCCGACCTTTGCCGGACTGGCATTGGCGGCCGGACTGTTTGCCGCCGCCTATTATGGCCTTTCGGTGCATATCACACCGCTGCTGAAAAGCGTTGGCCTGGGCCTGAAGACCGCGGCCGGCATTGCTGGACTGATCGGTGTCTTTTCCATTATCGGCAGGCTCGCGACAGGTCTGTTGCTCGACCGTTTGCCGACGCGGCCTGTTGCCGTTATCGCGTTCCTCTTGCCGCTGGGCTCAGTGGCATGCCTGCTTGGCTTTCCGGGGTCGCTCGCCGCAGCGATTGGCGCCGTCGCAATTCTTGGTCTCGCTTCCGGCGCGGAACTGGATATCATCACCTACATCGTTGCACGCCGCTTCGGACAGGAGGTGTTTGGCGCGGTCTATGCAACCTTCATGGCTATCGTCTCGGTTTGCGCAAGCATCGGTCCAGTCATTGCCGGCGCGATATTCGATGCGGAGGGATCCTACATCGCATGGCTTTTGATGGTAATGGCCATGGTCGCTGTGGCTGCAGCAATTGTCGCTTTAATCCCGATTTCCGTGCAGGCGCAGTCCGGTCCGGTTAAATAAGCGTCGGGCCCGCATCGTGCGCGAGCCGTGCGTGAGGAAACATGGTGAGCAGGAAAAAATTCATGATCGTCGCAGCGCTCCTTGTGGTTGTCACTGCTGTGCTTCTGATCGTTGCAATCCTCTATTACCAGGGGCGGCAAAGACCAGACACCAATGCCGAATATGTCGCGCTGGGCAGTTCGTTCGCTGCCGGGCTCGGCCTCGGACCCCGAGTGCCCGGCAGCCCGATCGTCTGCCAGCGGAGCGTCAACGGCTATCCGCAGCAAGTCGCACGGATGACCGGGTTGTCGCTCACAGATATGTCATGCTCAGGCGCTACGGCCAGCCACGTGGCGCGCGGCGGACAAGTGTTCCTGGGACCGCAGATCGCTGCCTTGGGGCCGCAGACCCGTCTGGTTACCCTGACCGCCGGGGGCAACGACATTGGCTATGTCGGCGACCTCACAGCTTTGGCTTATCGCCGCCGTGGCGGAGTGGCCGGGCTTCTGGTCGGACTTTTCTGGAAGGGTGCTCGGCCTGCGGCGGAGCGCAAGTTTGAAGCGTTGCAGTCGGACCTCATTGCCACGTTGCGCGAAATTCGCCGGCGCGCTCCCAAGGCGCAGATAATCGTGGTGACCTACCCCGCAATCCTCCCGCCGCAGGGGACATGCCTCGCGTTGGGGATCGACAATGACGAGGCAGGGTTGATGCGGGAAGTCGCGGTCCGATTGGCGGAAGTTACGCGGCAGGCCGCAAACGAGGCCGATGCAACTGTTATCGAGATGGACCAGCTTTCGACTGGTCATGACGCATGCAGTGCGGATCCATGGGTAAACGGCGCACAGCCCGAGCACGGTGCCCCGTTTCACCCGACTCTGGCCGGCGCGCGCGCGACGGCGGAACGGATCAAGGCCACATTCGAACAGGCAGCCTGATCCGGGGGCGGGCTTGCCGCGGCCTGTCAGAAACCGATGTCGAGTATCGGTCCCTCGAACCCGGCATTGACGATCTGCGATGCCCTGGCGAGCTGCTGAGGGGTAAGGCCAGCGAGATAGCCATCGATCAGCCGCTGGTAGTTGCTGATCATCCCCTCGTTTTCCTTGCCAAGCCGCATGAATTCAAATTCGCCGGCATGCAGGCCCAATTGCTGCCGCGGCAGGTTTGAATAGTCCTGGCGCGGAATTTCGGGAAAGTCCGGGGAGTCGTGTGGCAAGATAGTCGGCACCTTGGGGGTTTCGTAAGCCTCTCCCTCGGGGCGCAGCACCAGCGACCAGATTTCGAAAAAGCAGGTTTCGGGCGTGAGCGGGCGAATGCGGTAAGATGACATCGCGCTCAGCATCGGCAGCAGGAAATAGTGCGGGAACATGAACTCGACCGCATGGAATTCAACTTCCTTCGACACCTTCCCGACGTCGAACATCGGCGCGCCACGGCCGTGCCCGTCGCGCGTGATCTCATCATGGGCCCTGGCGTAGAAGGCCATGGTGGCCTCAACAGGATCTTCAGGGACATCCATCGTGCGCAATTGCTCGAGCACGGCCACTTCGCTGTCATGCACCATGCCGCCCATGCCCGAACTTAGCCGGGCGAGGAAGTCGACCTGCATGTTGACGGCCTGCCGGGAATCGAGACTGCGGTTGGGCGTCAGTACTTCCGCGTCAGTTCCATAGGGATTGCCGAAAGCGGAAAGCTGCTGGAGCTGAGGATGGGTCCTCATCGTATGGTAGCCCTCCATGAAGGCTTCCATCGCCAGCTTCCAGTTGGTCGGCAGCACTGTGCCGTACCACCAGTCCATCTTCAGTTTGTCGGCATTGCGAGCGTTGAGCCGATCGGCCACCGGCCCGAGGCTTTCGAGCAGCGAGGGTGCGGCGTTGTCGAAATTGATGAACGCGCAGCCGGCCCAGAATTCGACGCGGCAGGGCTTCAGGTCAATCTCGGCCCTGTCGAGCAGTTCCTCGCTGAAAATCTGCTTGCCGAAAACAAACGTGTTCTCGCCTTCCGCATTCCAGCGCCAGCCGTGAAACGGACAGATGAATCCCTGCTTCCCGCAGTTTCCCGGCCCGGTCGCCAGCCGAACCCCGCGATGCCGGCAGGCGTTGTGAAAGGCCTTCACCCCGCTTTTTGTATGGACGATGATGACCGACTTTTCGAGGATCGAGTATTCGACATAATCGCCGACCTCGGGGATTTCCTCGAGCCGGCAGGCCATCTGCCAGACGTGCGGCCACAGCTTCTGCCGCTCAAGCTCGAAGAAAGCCTGGTCGTGGTAGCGCGCGGCCGGAATCTTCTCGGGGTGCTCGATACGCAATGGAACCGTTGCGGTGGCACTGGAGGTGTTCGCAGTCATCATTTTTCCTCGTCCCGTGTGAGTCAATGGAATGGGCCTACCGGTAGGTCAGGCGCTGCCAAGAGCATCCCTGGCTGCGACATATCCCCAGACGAACGACGGACCGACGCTGGCGCCGGCGCCCGGATAGACGCGGCCCATGACCGATGCCGTCGAAATTCCGGTGGCATAGAGGCCCGCGATAACCGAGCCGTCTTCGCGCAGCACGCGGGCCTTCTCGTCAGTGACGACCCCGCCGTAGGTGCCGACATCGCCGGGCACGACGGCCATGGCAAAAAACGGCCCTTCGCTGATCGAACCCAGAGAAGGATTACGTTCATGGAACGGATCGCCCAGCCACTTGTCGTAGGCCCGGTCGCCGCGGTTGAAGTCGTCGTCATGGTTCTTGGCAACGAACCCGTTGAAGCGATCCACCGTTGCGCGAAGGCCTGCGCCGTCGACGGCGATCATGCCCGCCAGTTCCTCAATTGTATCGGCCTTCTTCAGGAATCCGGATTCGAACCAGTTGGCAGGCTTCTTTGAGCCCGGCATGGAGCCGGCGAGCATGTATTGCTTCATGAACTGCTGGTCCATGATTGCCCAACTGGGAACTGCCGCGACCTCGCGGTTGCGCTTGAGCATGCCCTTGCAATAGGCCATGTAGGATCCCGCTTCGTTCATGTAGCGCACGCCTGACTGATCGACGAGAATGCAGTGAGGCGATGCAGTCACGCCCTGGACGACAGGCTTTACCGGATCGTTCTCTGTGCCCGGCGGGAACGACATCTGGTTGCCGACCATTTCTTCCATCTGGGCAATGGCGGCGCCGTGGCGCATCATTTCCACGATCATTTCGCCAGTGTCGCCCTCGGCGGTGTTAGACCACTTGGCCTGCGTTCCGGGCTGGTACTGGTCGCGCATCGCCTGGTTGTGCGAAAAGCCGCCGGCATTGACGAGGACTCCCAGCCCCCCACCAATGCGCCAGGGATTGCCATCCTTGAGCACGACGATGCCGGTGACCGCGCCGTTCTCGACAATCAGTTCGGTTACCGGCGTATCCGTCAGGAATTCGACACCAGCCTTGACCGAAGCCTGGAGCATGCGCCCCTGCAGCGCTCCGCCCGCAGTAATGTAATGCTTGCCGGTCAGCCTGGCGGCAATGGTTCGCAGAACCATTTTCGCCGCCAGCTTCTTGGATTCCCATGACTTGTTGATGTATTGCATTTTCAGCATTTCATCGAGCGGCGCCATCATGGTCATGAAATTGGGCCGGAGTTTGTCCTTCCACGATCCCAGTTCGTTGACATTGAACAGCTCGGCGACGACCGTGCGCCCCTGCTGCGAGCCACCCGGCATTTCATCGTAATAGTCCGGCCAGTAAGATATGCGCGTCAGCTTGATCCCCTGCTCGACGAGGAAATCGACCATTTTGGTGCCTTGCTCGACATAGGTCCGGCGGCGTGCCGGCGTTGAGCCGGGCGTGTCATTGCGCCCCCCTGAGACGGCCTCGAGATAGGTGTTTGCCTGTTCCTGACTGTCGGGCACGCCGTCGCGCTTCATGAAGCGGTTGTCGGGGATCCACATGACCCCGCCCGACCGCGCCGAGGTGCCGCCGATGAAAGGCGTTTTCTCCACCACGAGCACGCTCTTGCCAGCGGCCCGCATGGCCAGCGCGCTGCACATCGAGCCGCCGCCGCTGCCCACGACGACAAAGTCGAAAGTTTCGTTGAAGCCGCTCATGTCAATTCTGCCTGACGAAGGCCGCTTCGGGCAGTTCGCGCACAAGGGTGCGCTTCAGCTGGCGGCTGGTAAACAGCCACTTGCCGCCCCGCTTTTCGTAGGTCTCGTGGTAAAAGCCGAAGCCATGGATCAGGAGATCGCCGGTATCGGAATCGAAAATGTAGTCTTCCATCCCCCAGATGCCCTTGGCCTTGGTGGGCGCTTCGAAAGTGATATCCGGCGTATGCGAGTGGTGGACTGTGGTCCGGCCCTTGTCGAGCAGCGCCTTCACATTGGCGATCATGACGTCGGCGCTCTCCCAGCGTTCGAAGCCGTCGTTGTGCGAAACGTGGTCGTCGGCATGCAACGCGCGGTAGAGGTCCCAGTCTTTGGTGTCGCAGGCGCGGTCTCGCCGCGCCTTCAGCAGCTTGATTTCCTCGCGCGCGAGAAGCTCTTCGATATCGCTCATGCCTGTCATGGTTTCCACTCCCGTGTTCAGTGTTGTTCAATCGTCGATTCTGGGCGGCCAATCGGCCCCGGGCGATTGGCGCGTGTGGTAGTATTTCAGTGATCGGGAAGTGTAGACCCACCGGCTGCCGCGCTTCTCGCACGTTTCGAAATAGTGCCCGAAGGCATGAAACCATTGATCTTGCCCATCCTGTTTCCAGAACGACATGCCCTCCATCGCCCAGATGCAACGGGCCAGAGTCGGGCTTTCGAATTCGATTTCGGGCGTGTGCGAATGATGGAGCGTCGTGAGCTTTTCCATGCTCCGGCGCGTATTCTCGATCATCTCCGCCGCCGAAGTCCAGCGGCCATAGTCGCCGTTTTCGGAGACATGATCGGGAGCATGCAGCGACTCATAGAGCGCCCAGTCCTTGGTATCCGCCGCCCGGTCACGTCGCGCCTTGAGCTGCCTGATCTCCTCCAGGGCCATGAGCTTTTCTATGCCTGCTGGTTCGATCATGTCAGCCCCGCAGCTTTGCGATGACTTCTTCACCAAACCACTGGACGTTTTCGATATAGGCCTGCCGGCTCGGATGCGGCGGATCGACCATCGACCAGGTAACGCCCACTTGGGCCATGCCGGACAGGGCCTCAAGATAGCGCTCCGCGCTTTCGCGCACCCCGAACTTGAGCCGCATCCGCG
>JANLSP010000652.1:0-16453 GCA_031362485.1 Novosphingobium sp. | reverse complement strand
CATCAGCCCGTTGACCAAAGCGAGATTGCCTTTGGCGTCCGCGCGATAGACCGCAGGCAGAGTGGCCTCCTCCGACCAGCGCAGCGAGGTGAACTCGCCATCGTCGAAAATGCTTTCGGGCCAGATCTCGCGGTCGCCCTTCAGTTCATAGCGCGCCCCGGTCTCCGTCGCGGCCGATTCGGGCCCCTGTGGGACCGCCGGATAGACGAAGTTGAGCACATAGGGCTGATAGCGCCGCGCGAGGCCTTCCTCGCTTAGCGAAAAGGAGTAGCTGCGCTGGTCGGTGATGACGGTGAGGTTGGTCGGCAGCGCGCCGGCTGCGGGCTTGACCACCAGGGCGTCGGCGCGGCGATTGGCCTGCGCCTGCCATGAACCGGGATCGCCCAGCGTCACGGTCTCAATGCGCTCATCGGGCGAGAAGCGGATGGTCACGGCATAGCCCGCAGCAAGCCGCAGCGCGACGACTTCGGCGGGATCATAGGCGACCGACTGGATGCGCGGATCGGCCATGCCCGGCGTCGGCACGACTTCGGCGGCGAGTGGGGTCGCCAGCAGGACCGCGAGGGCCATCAGGCAACGCGCTCGCCTCATCGCGGGGCCGGCCGTGCGGTGACGGGAGTCTGGATGAGAGGCACGGGCGCAGCGGCCGGCGCTGCTGGCGCGGGGGCGGCGGTCTGCTGCGGGGCTGCTTCCTGATCGCGGCGATATTCGATCACCTGGAAGCCGAGCGGGTTGGACAGCCGGTCTTCAAGCGACAAGGGCTCGCCGGTGAAGCGGAAGCGCATTTGCGCGACATACCAGCCCTTGGTCACCGCGCCCTGCCCCTGGTCGCGCCGCTCGGTAGTGAAGCGCACCTGCACCGTGTCTGCGCCCGAGGGCGTGACGCTCTCGACCGCCGCGCTGACTTGCGCCGAGCGCGGATAGACATTGAGCGGGCTCATCGGGTTGGAAATCGGCATCAGCGCCAGATAGTCGCGCCGCGCGCCTTCGCCCGACCACAGCGCCACTTTCTTGTATTGCTGGGCGAGGCCGTTGATCTCGAAGCCCTCACGCGCAATCACGTATTGCGCGAGCATCGAGTGGGTCAGCGCGGTGTTCGGTTTGACCGTCTCGGGATGCTTGCCCTCAAGCACCTGGACAAAGCCGGTGGTGCGGTCGACCAGCACGGTGTAGGGCACGACTGTCTTGATCGGTGCCAGCGCGATCAGCGCCAGCGCCTCGAGCGCGGCAATGCCGGTTGCGATCGAAGCGATGATCCACGCGGTGCGGCGCGACTTCGCGTTGTCAATCTCGCGGTCAACCCCCCAGCTGCGCGCCTCGGCATAATAGGCCTCGCGGTCTTCGTTGGGTTCGATCAGGGTTTCGTGCTGGTTCATAGAAGATCGTCCCGACGTCTGGCCCCAGCGGACTGGCGTTGCAAGGTGCGGCGGCCCGATTGGCCGAGCGGAAGCGGAGCGAGCATGCCGGATTGCGCGCCATCAAAGGCGCCGCCTGCAGGATGGGGCTGGGCGAGGCGCTGTGGCAGCACAGGGGCCGCGCCCGGACGCTGCTCGCGCCAGTTCTGCGCCTGGGCCGCATCGCCAACCCGCTGCGCGCGGCTGCGTTGCTCACCGTTGCCTGGCGCCCAATCGGGCGCGGGCAGCGCCAGCGGGCGCTCAGGAGCAGCAAAGCGGCCAAGATCGAGCACGGGGTTTTTCGTCAGGACAAAACCCAGCGCAACCCGCGCCGTGGCGATCAACACCGCCAGCACGATCAGGGCAAAGACCGCCGCCGTCCCCAGAATCTGCTGCGGCAGCGCGGCGACCGGCTGACTGGCATCAAGCAGCGCGCGCAGCGCCAGCACTTGCGGCTCGATAATCGCCATCTGCAAGGCGAGCACTGCCGGAACGGCGATGGCGCCCAGCACCGCACCGCCCAGCACCCGCAGCCAGCCGACGAACAGCCCTCGCGTCGCCTCGAACAGCAGGCAGGCAATGAACACCGGCCCAAGCGCCAACAGCAGTCCCATCACCACCCGCACGCTGAGCAGCCCGGCCAGCGCCGAGGCGACCATGATGCCCACCGCCGAAGTAACGCTGCCGCTTGCAGCCTCTGACAGCACCGCCTGCGCCGGGCGCGGCGGCTGGGCTGGCGCAGGGGCGGCTTGCGGCTGGGCATTGGCGGGCGCGGGCGGCGCGACGGCGCGGGCAGTGGCAGCATTTTCAACCAGCTGCGCCAGCGCCCCGTTCACACCGTCGAGCCGCGCGGCCAGCATGCCGGAACCGCCGCTGTTGAGTCCGGCCGAATTGAGGAAACCCCCGGCCGCCGCCTCCGGGGTTCTGGTCGCGACATCGTAGACCAGCACGCGGTAGGCCGGCCACTGCGTCGCGAGCGCCAGCACGAAACCCACCTTTAGCGCCGCGGTCAGCCCTTCGCGCACGGTGACATCGCCGCCAATCAGCAGGCGGTAGCCGATCAGCGCGACATAGATCGTCAAGAGGCCCGTCAGCGCCATGCCGAAGGCCGAGCCCGGCCCCAGCGCGCGGTAGCCTTCCTCGCCCAGCCCCAAGGCCTGGCAATCCACCCAGGCGAGCACATTGCCGACGTACGGCCCGAGCGGCTCGAAGGTGGCGCAGACCGCCATCAGGCGACTTTCACAAGTTCGGGGAGCCAGTCGGCGGGATCATCGCCGGTGCGGCTGCGGATCTCGTCGAACAGCCGCACGGTGCGCTCGCGGCCCGAAAGGATCGTCAGCAGATCATCCGCGCCGGTGAGATTTAAACGCACGACCACGCTTTCCGCCCCGTGTTTGACGAGGAAACAGCGCGAGGTATCAGGCAGGCTGCGCACCAGCTGATATTCGTGATCGGTGAGGCCGAAGCCGGTGACATAGTCCTCACGGCCCGCCTTGGGATTGGCGGTGAAAATTTGCGTCGCGGCCTGTTCGACGATGGCCGAGCTGATCTTGCTCGCCAGCGCGTCCTCGGCATTCTGGGTTACGAAGCCGACGATGCCGTTGCGTTTGCGGATGGTCTTTTCCCAGTCGCGAATACGCGCGACGAAGACATCGTCGTCGAGCGCCTTCCAGCCCTCGTCCACCACGATGATCGCCGGGCTGCCGTCGAGCCGCTCGTCGACCCGGTGGAACATGTACATCATCGCCGGGGTGCGCAGCACCGGATCGTCGAGCAGCCTTGTCATGTCGAAGCCGATGGCGTCGTGCGAAAGGTCAATCTCGTCCGACTTGTTGTCGAACAGCCAGGCATGCTCACCCTTGCCCCACCAGGGTCGCATACGGGCGTGCAGGTCTTTCGCATGCGGGCGGTGGCCGCCGCGCAGGAGTTCGACGAACGAGGAGAGTCGCCGGTAGGGCTGCGGCGCGGCCATGCTGGCATCGACCGCTTCCTTGATCTGCGCGGTCTCATCCGGGCTAATCGGCTGGCCGTCGCTACCTGCCAGCCGCGCGACCCATTCCATCAGGAAGCGTCGGTTTTCCGGGGTATCGGGCAGCATCAGCGGGTTCATCCGGCTCGGCACGCCCGGGCGCAGCACGTCATAAACCCCGCCGATGGCGCGGATAAACAGCTCGGCGCCGCGATCCTTGTCGAAGAAGATGATCCGCGGGGCAAACCGCCGCGCCTGCGCCAGAAGGAAATTGACGATCACCGTTTTGCCAGAGCCCGAGGGGCCGATCACGGTGAAATTGCCAAGGTCGCCGTGGTGGAAGTTGAAGTGATAGGGGCCAGCGGCGGTGGTCTCGAAAGTCGCGACAGCCCGGCCCCAATGATTGCCGTTAGGCCGGCCGAGCGGGAAATTATGCCCGCTGGCCAGACTGGCAAAATTGGCCGAACTGATCAGCGCACGCCGCGCGATAAAGCCGAAATTGCCCGGGAACTGCGCCCAGAAGGCCGCTTCCAGCCCCAGATCCTCGCGCACTGTAATCATGCCGAGATCGGTGAGCGCCGATTGCACTTCGGCGACCCCGGCATCGACCGCCTGCTGGCTTTCACCCCGCACCATCACGGTAAGGTGATGCTCGCCGAAAGCCGCGCGCCCTGCGGCGACCTCGTCCTTGGCTTGAGCCAGTTCGCCGCGCAGGCTCAGCGCCTCGTCGTCCGAGGCCTTCATGCGGCGCAGCGCCAGGTTCATCCGGCCAAGGCTGGCCTGCCGGTCGACAAATGCGAAACTTTGCGTGACGACCATTTCGGTAGGAATGCGAAGCAGCTCGTCGAGCATGCCGGGCGCGGTCTGCCCGGGATAGTCCTTCGCCGAAACCACCGCCGCCAGTGCGCGCGGCAATTCGGCCGTCGGACCCAGCTCCAGCGTATCCACCCCAAAGCTCACCCGGCGATAGGGCAATATCTCGCCGGCATCGCCGTAAGGCAGGCGCACGGGCGTGAGCTCGGCATTGTAGAGCAGCGAAAGCATCTCCAGCGGCTCGGAACAGGGGCCATGCGGCGTATCGTAGGCGGAGAGCATCGCCGGCCGATAGGTGGCGAGCGCCGAGATCAACTGCTCGCCAGCCGCTTCCAGTGCGCGTATTTCGCCAATCAGCTGCGCTTCGGCCTCATCATGGCGGCTCGCAAGACCCAGCCATCCGGCGATCCGGCTGGCCACCCCGGCCCTGCCCTGCATCGGGCGGCGGATCAAAGTGAGGAACAGCTCGTTTGCATAGAGCGATTTGGTCGCGAGGCGCGCTTGCCACACTGCATCGAGTTCGCGGCTGAACGCATCGGGAAACTCGCCGCCGCCTGTAGGCTCGACCTGGCGACGCACGATATGGTGATAGAGCGCATAGCGCGATGAGCCGATGGCGCGCAGCATGGCATCGCGCAGGGTCTTGCGATAATTGAGCTCGTCGCTTTCGGCGGTCTCGAACAAGAGCCCCTGCATGCGGATTGTCAGCATCAGCGTCCCGTCGCGCAGGCGTAGCACCCGGTCACCGACATGATGGGCATAGGGCAGGCGCGTACCCGCGCTCACTTCACGGGCGAAATCGGGTCCGCCAGCTGCGGCCTGACCTGACGCCGAAGCAGCGGGGATCAGGCGCGATAGGAGTTGCATCGCCAGAACTTGTAATTGCGCACGCGGGGGCAGTGCGCGAGGCGTGTGATCCACAGATCGAAAATGCGTGGTTCCTTCAGGCAGGCAAGGTAGCCGGCAGCGTGGACTACCAGCGCGAACAGCAAGACCCAGATCGATTTGGTGACGAGGAAAAACTCAAGCGACAGCACGGCATTGATCACCGCAAAGGAATAGGTCACCCCGCCAAGCATCTGTGGCCGGGTCATGGCTACGAAAAGAGGATCGCGCGACAGGCCGGCGTCCATGGAACTGTAATCCCTAGAATCCGCCGCTGGCGGCGGATTGAATGCCGGCGACAATGCTCGCCGCGCCGAACAGGATAAAGCAGCCCAGAATCACCGAAGCGCCATAGCGCCAGTTCATTCGACCCGTCAGCATCATCATCCCGACCACAGCCACCGCTATCACCGCGATCACCGTGGCGACAGTGCCCAGCAAGGTCCCCTGGATCCAATTGATCGCGCCAACAATCGGCCCGGAACCGGCGGGATCGGCAAAGCCGACCTGTGCCCAGGCGGGCGTTGCGGCGAGCGCCGCGCAGACACTGGCCAGCCGGGCGGCAATGCCGCTTCTCGCGGAGCCGCTTTTTGCAGGCAGGGATTTCATGGCTGCAGACATATTTGAGCGATTGGCAGTTCGCAATGCAATTCTCCACTCAGTGGGCGAAACACAGGATGCGCCGCGTTGGCGGCGGATTGTTACACCAAAATGTCAGAATGGCGGCAAATTTGCGTTCACGATCGGGGCTCCCTGACGTGGCGCAAACCCGAAGCCTCCGGTTGCCGCCCATACCATTCCAATGCACGGAAGTGAATCGCCGCGTCCCCCGGATGTGACTTAGCGCAGTTTCGGTTCGCTTGCTGCCCGCTTAAGATATTGATTTTTATTGGTGACCCCTACGGGAATCGAACCCGTGTTTCAGCCGTGAGAGGGCCGCGTCCTGACCGCTAGACGAAGGGGCCACGATGCGTGGCATGTCACCCAGCATAGCCACGCGCGGCGATGCTGCAAAGCGTGGTGACCCCTACGGGAATCGAACCCGTGTTTCAGCCGTGAAAGGGCCGCGTCCTAACCGCTAGACGAAGGGGCCATACCGGCAGATGCCGGGATGCTGGGCCGCGCCTTTAGGCAAGCTGGCGCACAGGGTCAACCGCTAAGCTCAATCCGCCCAGGCTGCGTCCTCAAGATGCAGCTCTGCGGCTGGACGGCTGCCCCAGTCGTCAATTTTCGGGCGGCCTGCCAGCCACAGTTTTCGCCCCTGCGCGCCGTGCAACAGGGTCTGGCCCATCGCGCCGTGTGCCGCGCGGAAGGCGATGGCCTTGAAACTCGCGCCATCGTCGCCGCGCACGATCAGCCGCAAGTGATCGGTGCCGACAATGTCCGCTTTGACCAGCCGCACCGGGCCGACGCACACTTTGGGGCCGGGCCAGCCGTTGCCAAACGGCCCCGCGCCCTCAAGCTGGCTAATCAAGTCCGGGGTCAGCCCGCCAGGCGCGAGCGCGAGATCGAGCCGCAGCGCCTGGCCGGTGGCAGCAGCGGCGATGTCGGCGCCCAGCCGGGCATCGAGCCATTCGCCCAGTGCTTCGGCCTTGCCATCGGCGATTGTCAGGCCCGCCGCCATGGCGTGGCCGCCGCCTGCCAGCAGCAGGCCGGCTTCCTTGGCCGCAATGATCGCCGCGCCCAGGTCGACCCCGGTGATTGACCGGCCGGAGCCTTTGCCGTTGCCGTCGCCATCGGCATCAAGCGCAATGACGATCGAGGGCTTGCCGGTCTTCTCCTTGATCCGGCCCGCGACAATTCCGATCACGCCGGGATGCCAGCCGCGCCCGGCGATGACCATCACCGAGCGGTTGTGCTGCCCTGCGATCTGGGCTTCGGCGGCCTCCTGGACTTCTGCCTCGATGCCGCGCCGTTCTTCATTGAGGCGCGAGAGCTGCTCGGCGATGGCGCGAGCCTCGTCCGGGTCTTCGCTGGTCAGCAGGCGCACGCCCAGCGTGGATTCGCCGACGCGCCCGCCGGCATTCACGCGCGGGCCGAGGGCGAAGCCAAGGTCGCTGCAGGTCGGCGCGCGGCTGAGCCGAGAAGCATCGATCAACGCGGCCATGCCCACATTTTCACGCCGCGCCATGACCTTGAGGCCCTGCGCGACGAAGGCTCGGTTAAGCCCGTGGAGCGAAGCGACATCGGCGACCGTGCCTAGCGCGACAAGATCGAGCAAGGCGAACAGATTGGGCTCTTTGGCACCTTCGAAGCGGCCTTTCTGACGCAGATTTCTGACCAGCGCGACGGCAAGCAGAAATGCGACGCCGACTGCGGCGAGATTGCCGTGGGAGGCAGCAGCCTGGTCTTCGTCGAGGCGATTGGGATTAACCAATGCGGTGCATATTGGTAATTCATGAGAGCACTTATGGTGATCTACAACAATCACATCGGCGCCGCCTTCCCGCGCTGCCGCCAACGCTTCGTGTGCCATTGCCCCGCAATCTACAGTCACTATCAGGCTGGAACCTTCGCCGGCAATGCGCACCAGCGCTTCTGCAGAAGGGCCATAGCCTTCCAGCAGGCGGTCGGGGATGTAGTAGTGCGGACTGCTGCCAAGATCGCGCAACAGCAGAATGAGCAAGGCGGCGCTGGTTGCACCATCGACATCATAATCGCCGTAGATCGTCACTACTTCGCCGCCGAGGACCGCCTGCGCCAGACGTTCAGCGGCCGATTCCATGTCGCGAAACTGCGAAGGATCGGGCAGGAAATCACGCAGTGCGGGGCTACGGTGGCGGGGCAGGTCTTCCCTGGCAACACCGCGCGAAAGCAGCATTTGCGCAAGCAGATCGTCTTCCAGCCCGGCAGGACCGGCCGACAGGTCCATATTGCCGCCGCGCCAGCGCCAGGCCTTGCCGCTGAGCGACGCTTCTACGCCGAATACCAAAGCTGTCTGGGCGGTCATGGCGTGCTCGCTAGCCGATTGCCGCCGGGGCGCAAAACAGTTCGCCGCCTTTGTGCACTTTTTCGGTGCGTGACACCGTAATTGCGCTAGCATTGCGTCACGAAGAGCGGAGGATTCGTCATGCTGAAATCGCGCAAGATTATTCTGTGCCTGGCGAGCGGCGCAGCCATTGCAGCGGCCATTCCATTGCTGGCCCAGCCGAGACCGGCAAGCGGCCCGGTTGCACGTTATGACATGCGTGCGGGAACCACATCGGGAATGGGTGCGGGTCAAATGAACCCAATGGCCATGATGATGGGCGGCGGACGCGGCAACAATGTGCAGCATGAGCTGTATCTCCGACTCGGCTCGTCGTCGGCCCCGACCGGTGGCGGTGCGAAGGCCGATCACTTCATGCCGCCCAGTGCGAAACTCGGGCGCTCGGTTGCGCTGACCACCCCGGCGCAGGAACGTGCGCCCGAAGAAATGCCGCAAAAGCCGCGCGGCCGCCTGCTGCTTTACTGGGGTTGCGGCGAACGCGCGGGCGCCGGTCAGCCAGTGATCATTGATTTCGCGCGGTTGGCGGCCGGTCAGATGCCGCCGGGCCTTTGGTCGACGACAGTGGTTCGCGACTGGGGCCCGACGCTGACCAACAGCCGCACATTCGGGCGCTGGCCCTCCGAAGACGGCAAATTCGTCAAGCCCGACACGTCGCTGCCCGGCGCTCATCGCATTGCAGGCAACTATTCGCCTGAAATTGCCTTCACGCTGACCAAGGACTTCATGGCGCCGCTGAGCTCGCGCGCGACCGCCAATCCCAGCGGTTCGACACTGGTGCAATGGACCGGCCTGCCCACCGCCACCGGCTATCTCGTCACATTGTTCGGCGGCAAGCAGGGGCCTGGCGGCAGTATGGGCGATATGGTGATGTGGACTTCCAGCGCCACACGGCAGTTCGGCGGTGGTTTCGGCGACTGGCTGACCCCGGGGCAGGTGACAGGGCTGGTGCGCGATCGCTCGGTGCTTCCGCCCACGGCAACCAGTTGCACCATCCCGCTCGAGGTTCGCCGCGACGCGCCGGATTTCCGCGTTGGTTCGCTCAACGCTTATGGGCCGATGGAGGAATTCTCCTATCCGCCGCGCCCGGCAACAGGCCCGTGGAACCTGCAATGGACCGCGCGCATTCGCCACAAGTCGACCCATAGCTGGATGGACATCCCGGGCATGGACGGCGCCATGGGCATGGATGATCAGGACGAACGGCCCAGCCCCCGCCAGCAGCAGCAGTGCCGGCCCAAACGGGGGCTTGGCGGCCTTCTGGGCCAAACTCTGGGGGGCGGATCGGGCTGCTGACCGGGGTTGTTCGGCTATGGCCGCAACCGCTCGCCTGGCCATCGTCTGGCACAGCCGCACCGGCGCGGCGCAGGCAATGGCGGCAGCCGCAGCAGATGGCGCAGGGGCGGACGTCCTGCTTGCCGGCGCCGAATCGGTTTCGGCAGACACTTTGCTTGAAGCCGGGGGTTATCTGTTTGTCTGTCCCGAGAATCTGGGCAGCATGACCGGCATCATGAAGGAAATGTTTGACCGCAGCTTTTATCCGCTGCTCGGTCGCATTGAAGGCAGGCCTTATGCCACGGCCATTTCTGCCGGTTCGGACGGCCATGGCGCGCAGGCACAGATCGACCGCATTGTGACAGGCTGGAGGCTGCGGCGTGTGGCGGAACCACTGATTATCAATCTTTCGGCGCAGACTCCCGAAGCGATCCTCGCGCCAAAATTCCCCTCCGCCGAGGCGCTGGCGCGCTGCCGCGATCTGGGCATGGCTCTGGGCGAAGGGCTGCGGCTTGGGCTGTTCTGAAACAGATTGATCCAATGTGGGGCAGATGCCGCGTTTCTGGGACTCGACGCGCGCCCCCCAATGGTGCCAGATAACTGACAATGAAGTAGGCAAGGGGGGAATGTCTAATTAGCGGTTCGGGGCATCTTGACGCTGCACAGAAAAAGGGGGGGTTGGCGCTGCTTTTCGCGCCCGGCTCGCGCGCGTCAATGGCCGGGGTTGAAGCACTGCTCGCCACGCCGTCTCTCTCCGCGCATACTCGTGTCAGCAGCAGTCGCGGCCAGGGCGAAGGCTGGCTTGAACTGCTATCGAGCGGACTGACTTTCGATCTGGGCGGTCTGGCGCCTGCTCCTGCGCCGCGACCACCCGCGCCGCGCCACACATTCGGCCTGCCGCGCGATATCGGCAGCCACGATTGGGAAGCCTGCGTTCTGGTGCCCGGCCCGCACCTGGCCGACGCCGGCGCGATGGAGCCCGTGGTTCGCGTCATGGCCATGCTGGCGAGCCAACTGGCGCAGGGCCTCGGCGCGGTCGCGGTTTGCTGGCTGCCAGCGGCGAGCTGGATGGACGTCACCTATTTTGCCCGCATTGTCGAAGGATGGTGCAGCGGCGGAGCTTTTCCGGCCCTGGGTTTTTCCGGCATGCAGCGCGGCGAGGACGGCACTGTTGCCAGCGAGGGGCTGGCATTCTTCACCGGCCAGGAACTGCGGGTTGAGGCGCGCCCCGGCGAATCCCCGGCCGATACTGTCAAATTGGCGGTGCGGCTGGCCGACCGGCTGGTGCGCGATGGCCCCATCGCTGTGCCCGGCCGCCTCACCGGACCCGATGCGGAGGGCCTCTACGCCGAGCCGTCGCCCGACGGTCGCCACGTCCGGCTGCGGCGGCAGGGATGAATCGCCCCGCATCCGGCCCTGCAGCTCCCGCCGTATTCCGGCGCGACAGGCTCTCGTTTCGCGCGGTAAACCGCAAGGATACGCCCGATTACAATCCCGGGCTGCAGCGCCACCATCTGCTGCCGCGCCAGTTGCTCGGTCAGCGCTGCTTCGGGCCGCTGTTTGAAGCCATAGGGCGCGAGCGCGTCGGCTTTGACGATTTCCGCTCCAACGGCCTGCTGCTTCCTGCCAGCGACACTGCCGCCTTGCGGCTGGCGCTGCCGCTGCACCGCGGGCCGCACCGCGACTATAACGCCATGGTGATTGAGCGCGTCGGCCAGGTCGAGGAGAGCTGGGCAGGATTGCGCCAGCGCGCGCCCGAAGTGGCGCTGGATCAGGCGCTGATGCGGCTCGCCCTGCTCCAGCGCGCGCTGCGGCGCCGTCTGCTCGATCCGGTGCGGCATTATGCGCTCAATCGGCGCGATCCGCTCGGCCAGGGCACCGACTTTGCCGATCTGGATGCGATGGCCGATGCGCTGTGGGGGGCGAGCGAAAGCTGAACGCCTGATCAGCATTCGGCATTGCCTTGGGCGCGGGCTTGGCCGAATGGGTCCAGGCGAATCGCGCCGGGAGCGGCGCGCCAGAACGAACCCCAAGAGGACAACGCCCATGGCCAGCAACGACACCGCAGAGCAGACTCTCGATTGCTCCGACATCGACCAGTACCTCGGCAAGCCGATCGACAGCTCGCCGCTGCGCGAGGCGATCTCCAACACCGATATCCGCCGCTGGGTGCATGCGATGCACTATGCCAATCTCCTGCACTATGATCGCCACTATGCGCTGGAAAGCCGCTTCGGCCGGCTGGTTGCGCCGCAGAGCTTTCCGATCGTCATGGACGATGGCCACGGCACGGCGGGTGCCTGCGTCGGCAAGATCACCGATTCGCATCTGCTGTTCGCCGGCGACGAGTGGTGGTTCGAGGATGTGCAGGTCCATGGCGGCGACTGGATCTCGAACGAGCGCATTCCCTTTGACTATGTCGTCAAGAACACCAGCATGGGGCCGACCTGCTTCCAGCGCGGCGACAATTTCTATCGCAACCAGCACGGCAAGCTGATCGCCAAGCACCGCTCCACCGCCATGCGCTATAGCGCGGCACGCGGCGGCGAGGCGGTCAACCCGGCAGACTTCGACGAGCCGGAATGGACCGACGCCGAACTGAGCGATTTTGAGGCGCGGCGATTCGCCTGGGTGCAGATGCTGCACGATCTTGGCCACAAGCAGCGCTGGTGGGACGATGTCCAGGTCGGCGACAAACTGGCCGAGCGGGTGTTCGGCCCGCATTCGATCGTCAGCTTCACCACCGAATGGCGCAGCTATCTGTTCACCACCTGGGGCACACTGGACCGGCGCATGCTCAACCTGGAGGATCTCGGCTTCACCAAGGAAATGGCCGGGCATGAGAACGACCCGGTGATGGAACGGATCAACCCCTTCATCACCGATGGCGCGCACTACGGCCCTTCGCGCGGACACCTGTTCCCCAAGTATGCGAGGCGGATCGGCATGCCGCGCGGCTATGGCTATGGCGCCTCGCTGGGCGCCTGGGTGACTGACTACCTCGCCGGCTGGGCAGGCGAATGGGGCCGGGTGTTGCATTCGATTGCAAACTATCGCGGCCCGGCGCTGACCGGCGACTTTACCGTGCAAACCGCTGAAGTAACCGATAAATCTGTCGACGATCAGGGCAGGCACCTGATTCACGTCAAGCATCTGATGCAGAATCAGGCGGGCAAAACCATGGTCACCGGCACTGCCGAAATCATTCTGCCGAAGAAATGATGCAGGCTCCACTCTTCTGCCGCGTGGCGAATCAGCAGAGAGGGGGCCAGCGCACCGCCAGGGCGCGAATCCGTTCGTCGCAAAAATCGGGTGAGGCGCCCTCGGCCACGCAGGGCATTGAAATCCTGCACTATACACGGTTCACCGCGCGCAGGCTGCGTTTTGCCGCATCCGGCACGGCCAAACGCCCCACGCATTTGCCGGGGAGGCGATCCGCCGGCGAACTTTCTCCACAAGCCGATTGAGGAATATCTACTTTTTCGGTTGTGCTTCGCGTCTGAATCGGTATTTACGGCAGTGAATTGGATACCGCTTTCATGCGTCTCGCCGGCATAGGCCTATGCTCAGGGGACGAATGAAGGCGGAGTTGACAGGCCTGCCGGGGATCATCGCCGGCCTAAAATTGGGGGTTTTCGATGAGTTGCAAGCCGTCGCATTCCAATGCGCCACCTGGTGTGGCGCGAGAATTTTTTTCGTGACAATGCGTCACATATTGGTAACGTTTCCCGGCGAAAAGCCGACCACTTATCGCGTCCAAATGACGCTATTGCAGATTCTCAGGGAGTACTAAGATGACCACACGTGATACCGGCAGCGCTAACAATGCCACCCGCGCGCTTCGGCGCAGTCTTTTGCTTGGCACGGCCTTGGCCGCTGCGGCCTCACCGGCCTTTGCCGGAACGGTGAACCTCAACGTCGACCAGACGACTGTCGTTGCGCAGGCTGCCATTGACGTTGAGCGCAACGCTGCTTCGGACGTGACTGTCAATGTCACTGCCGGCACCGACATCACGGGTGGCACGGACCTCAACCTTTCGTACATCGCCGCGGGCAAGGCTGATGGCTCACTCGTCTTCAATAACAAGGGCGTCTTGGGTGCCTACAACACAACGACGCTTGCGGTATCGGATGTAGTCGGCATCGACTTCTTCGGCCTGAGCACTGCCACCACCAGCAAGCTGACGGTCGTTAACGATGGCGTGATCACGGGTGACATCCTCTTCGCTGACAATTTCGGCGGCCCTGTTGACATCACCAACAATGGCCTGATCATTAATAATGACGGTGGCTTTGCGATTGCGCCGTTCACTGCGGGCGATGTCACGATTACCAACACGGCCACAGGCCGCGTCGTTCAGGGTCTTGTTGAAGCGCGCTCCTATGCGACGACAGTCAACACGCCAGGTGCGGGTACCCTGAACACGGCCATCCGTACGGGTGGAAATTCAGTGATCCTCAACGATGGCCTCGCTGGCAGCGCTGACGGTACTACGCGCGTCAACCTGTTCGCCAACGCATTCATCGGTAATGCTTCGGCTACGTCTAACAACGTAGCTGGCACGCTTTCTGCGAGCGCAGGCCAAACGGCAGTTGAGTCGATCACGGGCGCCGAAGTCGATCCGGGCGTCGGCTCGGGCACTTGGGTCACGAACCGCACCAAGACGACCTTCGGCAACGGCAAGGCGACTGCAGTCGTTGGTGCTTCCGGTGATGTTCTCTCTGTCACTGCCACCGGTGCCAAGGGCGGTGCAGATGTCACCATCAACGGCAAGGTCACCGGCAACGTTAACGCCACGTCGAACCTGACCAATGTCGACAACACCTCAGGCGCGACCAAGAATACAGGCATCATAACCCAGACCACCCAGAAGAACGCCTCGACTCGCGTTGGTGGCGCCGCGCTGGTCACGATCGGTGCGACGGGCAACATCACCGGCTCGGTTCAGGCGCTCTCGAGCGGCTCGACGGCGCAGGTGGTCACTTCGGGCAAGGTCTCAGGTAACGTAAACGCATTCGCGGGCACGCCCGGCCCTGACACCACGTTCGTCGAAACGATCAATTTCGACCCGACTGGCGTCAATAAGCTCTCGGAGAACTCGACTTCGACCAGCAAGGCTGCCGGCAAAGCTGCCAATGTCACCGTCAACGGAGGTAGTATTGGCGGCTCTGTCCAGGCCCGTGCCGACAATACCTTGGGCGCTTCGGTCGCTCTCAACGGCGGCACGGTCGGCGGCGGCGTATCCGTTAATTCGGTGCAGACCGACACAACGACCACGATCGCTCGGACCTGGGATGCGACGACCTTCGCGCTGACCAAGGACAGCACCACGACTGTCGCTGCCAAGTCGGGCGGCAATGCCGATCTGACCATCGCGGCGACCGCGGCGATAACCGCCGGCGGCGTCGCCATGACCAGCGACGGCAATTCGACGCTGACCAACAGCGGCACGGTTAACGGACCGGTCTCGATCAATGCGCGGCGCACTCTCACCACGTCATCGCTGAGTGCACCGACCGACACTACCGGCAGCACTGCGACCCTGGCGCTGAACAAGTTCATCAACAACTCGATCACCGAGACTGTCGGTGGCGGCGCGACGCTGACCAACAATGCCTCGGGCGTGATCACCACCGGCGTCGGCAACACGCTGGACATCGACGCGCTGGGCGATATCGTCATCGTCAACGGCGGCGAGATCCTCGGCCCTATCGTGGCGCGCAGCTTCGGCACCAAGGTCAACAACAACCTGACCGTCACCTCGTCGGTCGATAGCTCGGCCGCTCCGGTGATTGTCACCAAGACTGGTCTCGCGGTCAACAATGCCACGTCGATCACCGGCGGCAATGTCACTGGGACCTATTCGGGCTCGAACGGCGCGATCAACTTCGCTCCGGGCGGCACCGATGGTTCGATCACCCAGCTCGCCAACAAGAACAGCACCCTGACCGCGTCGGGCCCGATTTACGGCAACGTGGTCGTGCGGGGCGGCTCGACCCAGACCGGGGCGAACGCGAACGCGACAACGGCGCTCGTTAACATGACCGAGACGACCACTCTCGATGGGGCGGGCGATGGTGGCCGCACAGGCGCCTATGACTGGGTTAATACCTCGGTCACGGCCGATGGCATTGGCGATGTCACGATCAACGGCGTGGTCGCCGGCGGTCTGTCCGGCCAGCCCGGCAACGTCACGGTTTCCGGCACTAAGCAGGCCAAGTTCGTCTCGAGCGGGGCCAGCTCGATCGCAGGCGCGCTGAACGTCACCTCGAGCGGCATCACCACGGCATCAACCGAAGAGCATGTGACCTTCACGCAGACCGCCAAGGGCGGCGTCTTCACCACCACCAAGATCGACGAGACCCGCAAGAACAAGTCAACTCTGACCGAAGGCGCGGCTTCCGCGACCATCGGCGGAACCCAGACCGGCGCCGTAACCGTCAATGGCGTTTCTTCGGCGACGGCCAATGTTTCGGGACGCATCGGCAGCACTGCAACGGGCAGCGGTCTTAACGTCACGGCTGCTGGCCCTGACAGTTCGTACGATGTCACCGCCACGCAATCCTATGATCCGGTGTCCGGGATTTCGACCGCGAAGATCGTCAACACGGCCACCTCCGGTCCGGCTGCCGCTGTCGGCGCGGCCAGTGCCGATATCTCGGGCAGCGTTGCCGGCAATGTCAATGTGACCTCGCGTCGCGGCGACGCCTCCGCCAACATTACCGGAACGGTCGGAAATTCTGTGTTCAACGCCTCGAACGTCAACGTCACTTCGGGTGGCCAGCAGGTCACAACGACCACCACGACCACTGACCATTCGTCATTGTTAAGCACGTCGGGGACCACCTTCGGCGGCATTGCCGGTACGACCAATTTCTTCGGAAATTTCGTTACCAGCTTGAACGCCACCGACGCCGCCGCGCCCAATCTGACCAAGCGCACCATCGCCCAGACGCAGACCGAGGTCGGCGGCAAGGCTCTGGTCACGGTCAATCCCAACGCCACCATCCTTGGTACTGGCGGCACTTCGGTGGCCGGCAATATCACGGCAGCCGGTCTCGGGGGCGGGACGGTCGACATCAAGGCTGGCGCCCGCGTTGGTTCCGCCTTGGTCGGCGGCACCGGTAACG
>JANLSP010000615.1:0-2958 GCA_031362485.1 Novosphingobium sp. | reverse complement strand
GATCGAAGCGGTCGCCTCGACCGGCGACACCGGTCTGTCGACCTTCACCGGCTCGGAGATCGCGCAGAATACCCGCCCCGAACTGACGAGCGCCAAGATCATCGTCTCGGGCGGCCGCGCATTGAAAGATGCCGCGACCTTCGAACAGGTCATCTTCCCGCTCGCCGACAAGCTCGGCGCTGCCGTCGGCGCCAGCCGCGCGGCGGTCGACGCGGGCTATGTGCCCAACGACTATCAGGTCGGCCAGACCGGCAAGATCGTCGCTCCCGAATTCTACATCGCCGTCGGCATTTCCGGCGCGATCCAGCATCTGGCGGGGATGAAGGACTCCAAGGTAATCATCGCGATCAACAAGGACGAGGACGCGCCGATCTTCCAGGTCGCCGATATTGGCCTGGTGGGTGATCTGTTCAATCTGGTGCCGGAGCTTACCGGCAAGCTCTGAGCCGGGTCACTCGCGCAAGTTTGAAAAGCCCCGGCCTCATCGCCGGGGTTTTTTCTTGGCTACCGTTCACCAATTCCATAGCCTGCCTGCCGACCAAACTGGAGAGGCGCAATGGATGCACGTATGCAGGAACTCTGGGACCACCACGAGATCCGCCAGTTGCTCGCCACATATTGCCACGGCTGCGACCGGATGGACGAGGTCGAGATGGCCTCGACCTATGCGGCCGACAGCTGGGACGATCACGGCCCGCGCAAGATGGAGGGGCGGCAGTTTTCCATCGACACGGTGGAAGAGGCGAGCCGCACCACCACGGTCGTCAGCCATCTGCTCGGACAGTCGCTGATCCGCGTGGATGGTGACGAGGCCGGAGTGGAGACCTATTTCATCGCCACATTGATGTATCCGCCAAACGACGGGGCCGAGACGCTTAATCGGCTCGGCGGGCGCTATGTCGACCGGCTGGTGCGCGAGGACGGCCAGTGGCGGATCGCCCGGCGCATCTGCGTGCGCGAATGGTCATGCTCGCAGCCGGTGGCGGGCGATTTTCTGGCCAAGGCCGGGTTTGTCCAGACGCAGCGCGGGCAGGAGGATGTTTCGTACGCCGCGCTGGGCATGGCGCATTCGGGCAACCCGTGGCTGGGGAAGGCGGGCGCGCCCTAAAGCCAACCACTCAGCGCATGCAGCAGCACCCCCACCAGCCCGCCAACCAGCGTTCCATTGATCCGGATGAACTGCAAATCCCGCCCCACCGCGCCCTCGATCCGGTCGGTCACGGTCTGGGCGTCCCAGCGGCGAACGGTTTCTGACACCAGCCTCACGATCTCGTCGCCATAGCGCGTTGCCATGCCGACAGCGGTGCGGCGGGCGAAGCGGTTGACCAGCAGTTGCAGGCGCGCATCGTTTTGCAGCGCGGTGCCCAGCGCGCCCATGCTTTCGGCCATCTGCCCCGCCAGCACCCGGTTGGGATCGCGGATCGCGCGCAGCAGCTTGAGCCGCAGCTGTTCCCACATGCCATCAAGCCAGCGGGCCATGGCGGGGTTGGCCAGCACTTCCGCTTTCAACCTCTGCACCCGCGCCTGCATCGTGGCATCATGGAGGAGGTCGTGCGCCAGTTGGTCGATCCCTTCGATGATCCGTCCGCGCAAGGGATGGTCCGGCATGACCAGCGTTTCAGCGAGCAGCTTGTAGAGCCCGTCGAGCACGGCATTGGCGAGCTTTTCGTCAAGCCCGGTCCAGCGCATCATGCCGCCGGCCCGGTCATGGATGATCGCACGGACCAGATCCTCATTGTCCTCGATGGTCAGCGCGGCGCGGCGGATGAAGCTTTCGATCACCGGCAAGTGGCGCTGGTCGGCGATGGCAGCGGTGAGCAACTGCCCGAGCAGCGGCGCAAGATCGAGCTTTTCGAGCTGCCGGCGCAAGCCGCCTTTCACCAGTCCGCCAAGCTGATCCTTGTCGAGCGATTCGAGGACGTCGCCCAGAAGGCTCGCCGCGCCCGCGCGCAGCCGGCCTTCGCCGCCCTGCGCCGGGTCTGCGAGGTAACTGCCGGCGGCTCCGGCAATGTTGTAACCGCGCATGCGCCGCGCGACGACCTGGGCGGTGAGGAAATTGTCGCGCAGGAAAGCCGCCATGGTCTCGGCAATGCGGTCCTTGTTTTCCGGGATGATCGCGGTGTGCGGGATCGGCAGGCCGAGCGGATGGCGGAACAGCGCAGTGACGGCGAACCAGTCAGCCAGACCGCCGACCATGGCCGCTTCGGTGAAGGCGAGGGCATAGCCCCAGGCCGGGTGGTCACCCGAAAAGCGGCGGAGCAGCAAAAAGGTGATTGCCATTACCAGCAACAGACCGGTGGCAACGAGCCGCATGCGCTTGCCGCGATCGGCGGGCACTGATCGGGGGGCCATCACTCGGCGGGCATTGCGCCCTCTCCGACACGTCCCCCCTGAGATGGATAGCGTGCCTGCGCGCCATGCTCGGGCTCATAAGTCAGCAGCGAGCGCCGCAGCTTGGGTCCGACGCGCTTTTCAAGGCCGTCGGCGAGGCTGAACGCTGCCGGCACGATCACCAGAGTCAGCAAAGTGGACAGCAGCAGCCCGCCGATCACAACCGTACCCATCGGCGCGCGCCAGGCGCCGTCGCCGCCCAGCGATGCGGCGGTGGGGACCATGCCCGCAGTCATCGCGACTGTCGTCATCACGATCGGCTGCGCGCGCTTGTGGCCCGCTTCGAGGATCGCGGTGAGCTTGTCAGCGCCTTGCGCCATTTCCTCGATTGCGAAATCGATCAGCAGAATCGAGTTCTTGGCGACGATGCCGAACAGCATGAGAATGCCGATGATCACCGGCATCGAGATTGCCTGACCGACCAGCGCCAGCATCAACAGCCCTCCCAGCGGCGCCAGAAACAGCGAGCCCATGTTGACTAGCGGTGAGACAAAGCGGTGATAGAGCAACACCAGTACCGCGAAGACCAGCATTACGCCTGCCGCAAGCGCCTGGCTGAAGCTGGTG
>JANLSP010000610.1:0-3170 GCA_031362485.1 Novosphingobium sp. | reverse complement strand
CATGAACATGCTGAAAGCCCGGCTTTATGAGGCGGAGCTTGCCAAGCGTGAGGCCGAAGCATCGGGTGAATATGCCGCCAAGACCGATATTGGCTGGGGCCACCAGATTCGCAGCTACGTCCTCCAGCCGTATCAGCTGGTAAAGGATCTGCGCACCGGCACGACCTCGACCGCGCCAGACGATGTGCTTGATGGCGCACTCGATCCCTTCATGGCGGCAGCGCTGGCGCAGCGGGTGACCGGCGAGAAGGTAGTCGTGGAGGATGTCGATTGAGCTGGCGCGCCGCAGCCTGTCTCGCCGTTCTGGCGATCAGCAGCTGCAAGGCGCGCGACGAGGATTCCAACCGTCCCGCGACTTCGCACGAATTTCCAAAGCCCTATCGCCCGGTTTCAAGCACCACCACCAACCAGTTCGCAACCGAGGCTCAGCGCGAGAAAGTCAATGAAGCCAAAGTGGTGATGGACCTGGCCCAGATTGCCGCGGGGACCACTGTTGCGGATATCGGTGCAGGCGAGGGCTATTACACCGTCCGGCTGGGCGAGCGGGTCGGGGCCGAGGGCCGCGTGCTGGCGCAGGATATCGACAGAGCTGCGCTTGAGCGTCTTGGCCAGCGGGTCGAACGTGAGCGGCTCGACAATGTGTCGATCAAACTCGGCTCGCCCGACGATCCGCAATTGCCCGAAAACAGCTTTGATCGCATATTCCTGATTCATATGTATCATGAAGTTACGGAACCTTATGCGTTTTTGTGGCGTTTACGCCCGGCGTTGCGGCCAAATGGCCAAGTCATCGTCGTCGATATTGACCGTCCCACTGGCGAACATGGCATCCCGCCAGCACTGCTGTTCTGCGAATTTTCACGGGTAGGGTTTCGTTTGACGCGTTTTGAACGTAAGCCGGAGTTGCAGGGTTACTATGCACAGTTTGAGGCCGCCGGCGAGCGGCCCGCTCCTGCGGCAATCAGGCCTTGCGATGGCCCGGCGACGACCGCCCGGGCTGGCCAGCCAAAGGGCTGAAAGAGAGTTCTGGCGTAATGAGTTTCAAAGGTCTCAAGCCGATACTGTATCGTGGCCGCGAAGTGTGGCCGCTTGTCGAGGGCGGCAAGGGTGTTTCGGCGACCAACCATATGAGTTCGGGTGCCTGGGCGGCAGCGGGCGGCATCGGCACGGTCAGCGCGGTCAATGCTGACAGCTATGATCCCGAAGGCAAGATTGTGCCCCAGATCTATAACGCGATGACCCGCAAGGAACGCCATGAAGAACTGATGCGCTACGCCATTGAAGGCGCGGTTGAGCAAGTAAAGCGTGCCTATGACATTGCCGGCGGCAAGGGCGCGATCAATATCAACGTGTTGTGGGAGATGGGCGGCGCACAGCCGATTCTTGAAGGCGTGCTAGAGCGGACACGGGGGCTGGTCGCGGGCGTGACTTGCGGCGCGGGCATGCCCTATAAGCTGGCCGAGATTGCCCAGCGCTTCAACGTCGCTTACCTGCCAATCATCAGCTCCGCGCGCGCTTTCCGCCTGCTGTGGAAGCGGGCCTATCACAAGGTTTCCGATCTGATGTCAGCAGTGGTCTATGAAGACCCCTGGCTGGCGGGCGGGCACAATGGCCTTTCAAATGCAGAGGACCCCAAGCACCCCGAAGACCCATTTCCGAGGGTCAAGGCGCTGCGCGATACGATGCGTACCGAAGGCATATCCGACGATGTGCCGATCGTCATGGCGGGCGGCGTCTGGTATTTGCGCGAGTGGGAAAGCTGGATCGATAATCCTGAACTCGGCAGCATTGCCTTCCAGTTCGGCACGCGGCCTTTGCTCACCGAGGAAAGCCCGATCCCGCAGGGCTGGAAAGACGCGCTGCGGGAGCTGGAACCTGGCGACGTACTGCTCCACCGCTTCTCGCCCACCGGCTTCTATTCCTCTGCCGTGCGCAATCCCTTCCTGCGCAGCCTTGAGGACCGCTCGGAGCGGCAAGTGCCTTATTCGAAGGTGGAAGCGGGTGAGCACACCGTCCGGCTTGATGTGGGTGTTCGCGGCAAGAATTTCTGGGTGACCCCCAAGGACCGCGAACGTGCGCGAAACTGGGCGACGCTAGGGTTCAGCGAAGGCCTGCGTACCCCCGACGATACAATCGTTTTCGTTTCGCCAAGCGAGCGCGAGGGCATCAAGCAGGACCAGTCAGAATGCATGGGCTGCCTTTCGCACTGCGGCTTTTCATCGTGGAAAGACCACGACGATTTCACCACGGGGCGCCTGGCCGATCCGCGCAGCTTCTGCATCCAGAAGACCCTGCAGGACATCGCCCACGGCAAACCGGTGGAGCAGAACCTGATGTTTGCAGGCCATTCGGCCTATCGTTTCAAGCAGGACCCGTTCTATTCGAACAATTTCACGCCGACAGTGAAAGAGCTGGTCGACCGGATTCTGACCGGCGACTGATCGGAGCGACATTGCGGGGCCGGGTCATCTCGTTGAGCAAATCGGCGCAGCATGGCTTTTCCAAGCAGACGTGTGAGAACCTCGCGCTGATTGCCGACATTGGCATAGCCGGTGATGCCCATGCCGGGCGCACCGTGAAGCACCGATCGCGGGTTGCCGCCGATCCGACCCGGCCCAATCTGCGTCAGGTCCATCTCATTCCCGCGGAACTGCTCGAAGCGCTGACCGCGGCAGGATTTCCTCTCGGGCCCGGCGATCTGGGTGAGAACATGGTGACGCAAGGCATAGATCTGCATGCCCTGCCGCAAGGAGCCTGCCTGCGCTTTCCGTCCTGCGCCTTGCTTGAGGTGACGGGCCTGCGCAATCCCTGTGCGCAGATTGAGGCATTCAGGCCGGGTTTGCTCAGCAAGGTAGCCTGGCGCGATCAGGAGGGCGCGCTGGTCCGGCGCGCGGGTATCATGGCAATTGTCGTGAATGGCGGAGTGGTCGGCTTAGGCGACGCGATCAAGGTCACAATGCCCGATGGGCAACTGCGGCCGCTTGACCGGGTCTAACCCGGCGACTGACGCGTGTTGCTCCAGACCACTTGCGCGATCCCGACCGCCGCCATGACTATGCCGTTGATTGTCCACTGCGGATCGCCGACCATAAACCCGCGCATGATCGCGGCAGGGCCGACGCCCAGCCCCTGCATGATCCAGACCGAACCCGAAGCGAGCATCAGCAAGC
>JANLSP010000589.1:0-3272 GCA_031362485.1 Novosphingobium sp. | reverse complement strand
ATGAATGCCAGATCGAGCAACAGTGCACCCAGCCGCGTGCCCCGGCTGGAGAGCGTCAGCGGCAGAGCTATACCCTCCGGCGTGACCATGATGCGGTCGCGGCTGGAGCGGCGCATGCCGCGCGGACTGAGATCGGGGGCGATCCGTGTTGCGGCGGTCATGCCGGAGCCTTGCTGGCGCGCACCTGCCGGCCGCCGCCCCGGCGGAAGGCGTAGAAATAGACCAGCCAGAAGACCAGCATGAAGCCGCCAACGGTGTAGCGGCCCAGCGTGTTGTCAACCAGCTGGCGTGCGAAGGCCTCCAGCACGGCTGCCACAACCAGCATCAGCACCACCCCCGTCATCACCAGCGCGGCGCGGCGACCGGCCTCGGCAGCGGCCTGTGGCAATGGCCGCTCACCAGGAAAGGCCATCGAGCGGCCAATATGCAATCCCGCCGCGCCTGCCAGCAGGATGGCGAACAGCTCGGTCGTGCCGTGCACCGCCAGCCAGCCAAGGAAATCAATGGTCAGGCCCTGGCTATGATAAAGCCAGATCATCGCACCCATTACAGCAGTATTGTGGACCAGCAGCATCAGAGTCGGCAGGCCGAAGGCAAAGCCCAGCGCAAATGCAAGGATGGAGACCTGCGCGTTGTTGCTGAACAGGTAGGCGGCAAACGAGGACATGGGGTCCTTACCGTCGTACCCGAAGATCGTGTCGTGCAGGACCTCTCGGCTGGCCCCCGGCACCCGCGCATCGGCGAACTGTCCGGGTACGAGCGCGTGATACCATTCGACATCGCTCGCGACGAGCAGCCAGCCGACCGCTACGCCTGCCAGCATTACTGCCAGCGCGATCAGCACATCAAGCGTGAGTGCGCGCACCGCCGTGCTCCAGCCGCCCCCGAGAAACTGGCGCAGCCAGGTCCACAGCGAAACCCGCGGACCATAGACCAGGAACCAGGCCCGCTGCACCAGGCTCTCCAGATAGGCAAGCGTTGCCGCATCGAGCGAGGTCTCGCGCGCAATCGAAAGGCTGGAGGCTACCGTGCGATAAAGCACCGGCAACGCCTGCACGTCCTCGTCCGAAAGGCTGCGCAAACGCCCGCCTTCCATCCGCCCGACAATCGCCTCCAGCCGCTGCCAGTCGCCTTCGCGCTCCAGCCGGAAGCGGTCGGAGCGCAGCGCGGCCCGCTCGATATCGCCTTGCGCGCTCACCCGATTGCACCTTTGCGCTTGATCGATAGGTAGGTGTCGATCAGCCGCGTGCCGATCCGGTCATGCGGCGCTTCGATGACATCGACGCCGAGCTGCTGCAGGCGGCGGGTGACCAGCGCGCGCTGCTTGAGCAGGCTATCTGCGGTAACAGCCATGGCCAGCGCCTGCATGTCGCCGGGATCGTCGCTGGCGATGCTCTCGAGCTCCTCGTCGGCCATGGTGACGAACAGCACGACATGCTTGCGCACCAGCCGGCCAATGCTTTCAATCATCAGCTCGGCGCTGGTCGGATCGGTGAAATCACTGAACACAACAATCAGCGAGCGGCGCTGCAGGCGGCTGGCAAGGGTGGCCAGGGCCAGCGTGAAATTCGGCTCCTGCGGGTGATAGTCGAGCCGCGCTGCTTCGCTTTGCAGACGGCTGAAATGGCGGGTGTCGGAGACGAAAGGCGTCATCGCCTCGGGCCTTGCCGCAAATCCGAACAACGCCACCCGGTCGCCGCTTTTCAACGCGACATAGGCAGTGAGCAGGGCAGCCGACACGGCGCGGTCGATGCGCGGCATGCCGGCAATCGGCTCGCACATCGCCTGGCCGCAATCGAAGGCGAAGACGATCTGGTTGTTGCGCTCCACTTCGTATTCGCGGGCGAACAGGCTGACATGGCGGGCCGAGCTCTTCCAGTCGATCCGCCGCCGCTCCATGCCGGGGCGAAATTCACTCAATGCCTCGAACTGGGTGCCTTCGCCGCGAATGCGCCGGGCAATGAGCCCGGTCTGGGCATCGCGCAGAAAAGTCTGCAAAGCGGGCGAGCGAACGGCGGCAATGTTCGGCCAAACGCGTACAGCCGCGCCCAGCTCGCGGGTGTGCAGCCGCGCGCCGAGTCCCAGCGGGCCGGTCCAGCGCAGCCACACCCGTTCAAGTGCGCCCTCGCCGCGCCGCGCGGGAACCAGATGCGCCGTGCCCTGCCAACTGGCCGAGGCAGCGTCGTAACCCAGCGCCAGCTCGCAGCGTCCGCCCGGCGAAAGACGCGGATCTAATGCCAGCGAGGCAGCAACCGCGCCGGGGCGGCCGCGCGCGATGTCGGCCAGCACGGCCAGATCGCAAGCATCCCCCACTTCGCAATCGCCCGGTGCGATCACGCGCAAGTCAGTCAGTCTGCCCGCCAGCGCGGCATCAACCAGCACCAACAGCAGCAGTGCCAGCCCCAGCGCTGGCGCGAGGATCCAGGCATCCGGTGCGATCGCGGCGACCAGCAGTGCAAACGGCGCGGCGAACGCGATCAGCACCGCTGCGCGGGTCGTCGGGACAAAGCGGGGGAAGGCCAGGTTCATCGGCTGTCAGCGCGGCGCCTCGGTCTGCTCGACCAGTTCGGCCACCAAGCCTTCGACCTGCTTGCCTTCGATTTCGGCCGCCGGGCTGAGCAGCAACCGGTGGCGCAGGACTGATGTGGCCAGCGCCTTGACATCGTCCGGCACGACATAGTCGCGCGCTTCCAGCGCAGCACGGGCACGGGCGGCGTTGGCCAGCAGCACGGCGGCGCGGGGACTCGCGCCCGATGCCAGATCGGCGGCATCGCGCGTCGCGCGCACCAGCCGGACGATATAGTCGATCACGCTTTCGGCCAGCTTGACCTGTTTGACCGCACGGGTCGCAGCGTTGAGCATTGCCGCATCGGCCACGGCAGCAATGCCGAACTCGGCGGCGCGCGGCGGGCCGCTTGCCTCGCCAAAGCGGGCAACGATGCGCACTTCTTCCGCAAGACTGGGATAGGGCACGAGCAGCTTGAACAGGAACCGGTCGAGCTGCGCCTCGGGCAAGGGATAGACCCCCTGACTTTCGATGGGGTTTTGCGTGGCCACCACCATGAAATGATCGGCCAGGCCATGGACATCGCCGTCCAGCGTCACCCGGCGCTCCTGCATGGCTTCAAGGAGCGCGGCCTGGGTCTTGGGGGGGGTGCGGTTGATTTCATCGGCGAGCAGCAGGTCGCAGAAGATTGGTCCGCGGGTCAGGGTGAACTGGCTGGTCTGGAAGTTGAACAGGCTGGAGCCGAGAATATCGCCCGGCAGCAAGT
>JANLSP010000581.1:0-2868 GCA_031362485.1 Novosphingobium sp. | reverse complement strand
CGCCCGCGATGCACGGCTAGACGCTGTGCTTGGCGAATTCCTCGACGCCAACAAGCGCGAGCAGCGCCCGCTGCACAAATACTCGCTGGCGCGTTTCGGGCTCGACGAGGCGGAAATCCGCCAGGAATTTGCCAGCTACCGCGCGCGCTACATAGAACAGGACTTGGCCAAATGACGCAAGACGAAGCAAAACTCTCCGGCGGCGTGGCCGTCATAACCGGAGCCGGGTCGGGAATCGGCGCGGGGCTTGCCCGGCGAGCGGGCGAACTGGGAATGACGGTGGTGGTGGCCGACATCGACCGAGCCGCCGCTGAAGTGATCGCGGACGAAATACGCGCTGCGGGCGGCAAGGCCGAGGCGATGCAAGTCGACGTCTCGCGCCATTCCGATCTCGATCGCCTTGCCGGGTCTGTTCACGACCGGTTTGGCCCAGTGCGGCTGCTGATCAACAATGCCGGCATCGAAACGCTCGGCTATTCCTGGGAGATTTCCGCCGAACGCTGGGAGGCGACGCTCAACATCAATCTGCACGGGGTGATCCACGGCGTGCGCGCCTTTGTGCCCCGCATGCTGGATTCGGGGCAGGAATGCTGGATCGCCAACCTCGCCTCAATCGGCGCCTTCGGGATCATGCCGACGCAATCGGCCTATCTGGTCACCAAGCACGCAGTCCAGTCCTTCACCGAGAACCTGTTCCTTGAACTGCAACTCAAAGGCGCGCCAATTCATGTTTCGTCGGTGGTCCCAGGCTATGTGAAGACAGCGATCTTCGCATCGAATGCACGCGGAGATGAGCCCGCCGACGCCGCCCGTCACCGCCTGATAATGCAAGGGATGATGCAGGACCACGGGATGGATGCCGACGAGGCCGGCCGCGTGATTCTCGCACGTGTGGCAGCGGGGCACTTCTGGGTTTCGACCCAGCCCGAGGTCACTGCGCAAATGATTGCCGGACGCATAGCCTACCTGCAGGACCAGACAGACCCTCCACTCTCAGCCGCGACGCGGGCGCTTGTGGGCGAATAAGCCGGGGCAGAACTGCGCCTATTCGTTGCCCCCGGTCATCTCCCGCGCCGCGATATAGCCAAAAGTCATCGCCGGCCCGATGGTAACCCCCGCGCCCGGATAGCTTTCGCCCATCGCCGAAGCGGCATTGTTGCCCACGGCATAGAGACCGGCAATCACCTTGCCCCCTGCATCCGTCACTTGCGCCTTGTCATTGGTCGTCAGCCCGCCGTTGGTGCCAATGTCGCCGGGATAGATCGGCATGGCATAGAACGGCGCCTTGGCGATCGGGCGCAGGCAGGGGTTTGGTTGCTGCCGCGGATCGCCATACATCTTGTCATAGGCCGCCTCGCCGCGCTGGAAATCAGGGTCTTCGCCCTTGGCGGCGTGGAGATTGAAGCGCGCGACAGTCTCTGCCAGCTTCGCCGGATCGACGCCCATTTGTTCGGCCAGCGCCTCGATCGTCCGTGCCTTTTTCAGCACCGTCTTGACTGCACCGCTTTGCAACCAGTCAGGAATCAGCGGATAGAGCGGCCCCATCGGGTAGAGATGGCGATAGCGATAGTCGAAGACCATCCAGCTTGGCGAAGCGTCGCCATGTTCGGCATGCCGCCGTGCCATCTTCTGCCCGGTGATGTGATAGGATGCTGCCTCGTTGAGATAACGCGTCCCCTGTTGATTGACCATGATGCAGCCAGGCAGAGCGCGCTCCATCGTGCTCAGGCGCCCGCGATCCTCGCCAGGGATATAGAATACCGGCGCTGCCCAGGCAGACTGCATGTTCATCGTGCCTGCACCAATAGCCTCGCCGGCACGAATGCTGTCACCGGTATTGCTGGTGACGCCGCCCGAATAGAGCGCGGCGGGGTAAAGCGGCATGCCGGTATCACGCATGGCCTGGTTCTTGTCGAAGCCGCCTGCCGCCAGCACCACGCCCTTGCGCGCGCCGATCCGCATGATGGTCCCCCGCCGGGAAATCACCGCGCCGGTAACTTTGCCCCGCTCGCTTACCAGCTCAACCAGCGGCGATTCCAGCCACAACGGCACGTTCTTCTCGTTAAGCGCCAGACGAATACCGCCGGTCAGCGCGTTACCCAGCGTCAGGCGCCGGTCTTTGCGCGAGGTGAAGCGGAAGGGCCAGTCCAACCAGAAGCGCGCCATGTTGAGGCACAGGTGGGTGAACCAGCCCTTGGAGCGGTAGAGGATCTCGTAAGTCTCGGCAAAGGTCCAGTTGAGGTAACCGAACAGGCTCGCCGCCGGCGAGGGGAAGCGCTGGGTCTTGAGGTCCTTGCCCAGCGGTTTGCCGTCTAGCATATCGGGCAGGTGCGTGCGAAAGCCCTGCGGCGAGCCGCCCGGTTCCTCGGCGTGATAGTCGGGATAAGGAAAGGCCATGTAACGCACTGGCGTATTGGCCAGCAGCCATCGCAGCATCGGCGCGGCATTGTCGACATAGGCGCGGATGTTGGCGTCGGGCACATTGTCTGCCGAGAGCTTGCGCAGATATTTGAATGCATCATCGAGGTTGTCCTCGAAACCCGAAGCCCGGGCGGTATCGCTGCCCGGAATCCAGATGCCCGCGCCCGATGTGGCTGAGGTGCCGCCCCACAACTTGTCCTTCTCGATGATGAGGACTTCGGCATGGTTGCTCGCGGCCACGAGCGCCGAAAGCATTCCGCCCGCACCAGAGCCCACGACCAGAACGTCGACTTCCTTGTCCCAGGCCTGTGTCATGCTCTCTCCCATTGCCGCTGACTTTCCGGTCCGCCCGCTTCAGCTCGGCAGATAAAGCTGGACCGACTTGCCGCCGTCAACCGGCAGGGCAATACCTGTGATGTAGCTTGCCGCATCGGACAACATGAAAAC
>JANLSP010000521.1:0-3032 GCA_031362485.1 Novosphingobium sp. | reverse complement strand
TACCGCCAGATATGGCCCAACTTGAAATGCCCTGCCTCATGCCCGGTTACTGCGCGAACTTCGTCGAGCGAAGCTTCTTTCAACGCAATGTCTGCGACTGCGATGCGGGCCGAGGGGCCGATTCCCGTGACATTGGCCGTAAACCGTTCGGACTGGCGCGAGCCATCGTACATGAAAATCCGGTCGTGCGGAATTCCGACATCGTCGGCGATCGCCTCCAGCGCGGTGCGCACCTCGCCCGCAGGCACTGGTTCGTACTTGTTGAACAAGGGTTGGATCAGACTTGGGCCTGCAAGCAGCATCAACAGCATGGCCACCGCGGCCAAGCCTCCGCTCCAAAGCCACCAGCGCGCGCCAGTCTTTCGGATCAGCGCGTAGATCCCGAGCAGGAACACCGAACCCAGCACGACATCGATCGCTCCGTCCAACGCCCATTGGCCCAGGAAATCTCCGAGCGGCTGCTTGGAGAGACCGTAGGCATGCTGGCGGTGCCAATCGGTGTAAATCGCCCAGGGCAGCGTGAAGATCGCAGCAATCGCAAAGAATGCAGCGCTTACGCCTAGCGTCGCGATAGCCCAGCTACGCCCGGAAAGCCGTGTCGCTGTCCGGTCGAGCAAGCGAGAGCGCACGATCAACCAGGCTACCAGCAGCGAAACGGCCAGCCCGGCAAACAGCAACAGATGGTTGCCCATGGTGTAGGCCTGCGCCTTGGCCAGCGCCTCGGGCCCGAGGCTGTCGATATAGCGGGCAGTTTCGGCGGCGGGTGTGAAGGGGGCGGCCATACGTCGTTCCTCCTGTCCTTAGGTTTCTAAAGCCCCAGCACCTCGGGCATGGTGTAACGCCCGGCTTGCCTGCCCAGCAGCCACTGCGCCGCGCGGACCGCGCCCTTGGCGAAGATCGCGCGGTTTTCGGCGAGGTGCGACAGGGAAAGACGTTCGTTGTCGGCCAAGAAATGCACGGTGTGATCGCCCGCGACGCTGCCGCCGCGCAGGCTGGCGAATCCGATGGCGCCCAGTCCACGCTTGCCGGTGATCCCGTCCCGCCCGCGCTCGCTGTGGCCCGCGAGCGCAATCCCGCGCCCCGCCGCCGCCGCTTCGCCCAGCAGCAGCGCAGTGCCCGAGGGCGCATCGACTTTCATGCGGTGGTGGGTTTCGACGACCTCGATGTCCCAGTCCTCGCCCAGCCGGCTCGCCGCCTCGCGCACCAGATGGGCCAGCAAGGTGACACCGAGCGAGGTGTTGCCGGTCTGCAGCACGGCAATGTGCTGCGCGGCATCATCGCAGAGGAAATGGTGGCGTTCCTCGAGACCGGTGGTGCCGACAACAATCGGCACGCCCGCAGCCATCGCCGCATCGAGATTGGCTTCGAGCGCATGCGGTGAGGAAAAATCGACCAGTACATCGCAGCTGCGCGCGAGGGCCAGCGGATCTCCACCCACGTCGATCCCGCCGGCATGCACTTCGCCAGCGGCGGCAATCGCCTCCACCAGCACGTGCCCCATGCGCCCTTCGCTGCCGATAATCCCGATGCGTGCCATTGAATATTCCCGTTCAGCGGCTGGGGTCTGCGGCCAATACGGCCCTGACCCCCGCCATGCTCAGATGATCCTCGTCGATGTAGAGCGGTTCGCCGCCAAGGATAATCCGTGTGTGCACTCCTGCAACCAAGGCCCTTGCCGGGTCAAGGATGGTGATGCCCCCCCGCCTGCCAGCGCGGGTAGTTGGCGGTAAACCAGCCGGCCTGGCGGGAATAATCGGCGGCGCTCGCGCTGCGCGCCTCGCCGAGTCTACCTTGTTGGGCAAGAAACGAAAGGTGATGCGCGACTTCGACAGGTTGCTGCGGAACCGGGCCGACGATCACCACGCTCTTTCCCAGCTTGCGGATATCCGAAATCGTGGCATCGAGCCCGGAGATGAAGCCGCCGGAGACCCAGCTGGGTTTCTGATAGGAATTGATAGTCCAGAAAGAGGCGAGATATACCCGCCTAATCGATGGCGTGCGGGACAGATAATCGAATACCGCGAGATTGAAACTGTGGCAGTGCGGATCTTCGGTTCGCGCAAATTCCAGAATCGGCGGACAGCCAGAGCGAGCGTACAGCGTCAGCGATTTGCCTTGCGGTGCCAGTTCATCGCCCAATGCCCGGGCAAGTTTCACGCTGTGGCTGTCACCCCACACCAGCGAGGTGGGAGGGGCTTCATCGCCGAATTGGCAAACGGCCTGTTCCTCGACGATTATGGATGTCAGGCAGTTGCGTCCCTTTGTGTCGGTCCCCAGTTCCGCCGAAACCGCATCAATCTTGACAACTTCGGGCGAAAAGCGCGCCTCCCAGCCACCCATCGGCAGCAGTGCCCCAAGCACGAGGCCCAGTGCGGCCAGCGCGCCTCCGCCCAGCGCAAGCGCCCGGCGGCGCGGCATGCGCGCAGCGTGGCGAAAGGGCTTTTCGACAAATTGCCAACTGGCCCATGCTGCAAGCAGCGATGCCGCAAGCAACGCGATCCGCATGCCGCGCGATAGTTGCGATAGTCCATCTTCATCAAGGTAGCTGGCAAACGCTATCAGCGGCCAGTGCCATAGATAGAGCGAATAACTGATGAGCCCGATACCGACAGGCAGGCGCATCGACAGCAGTCGCCCGGCCAATGTCCCCGGCGCGCAGCAGAGCAACAGCACGGTGCCGAGAACTGGCGGCAACAGAACCAGACCGGGGTGCGATGCCTCCGGATCGGCAGTCAGCACAGCAAAAGCGATCAGGCCCAGCCCGCCGACCGCCAGTCCCTCACGCAGCCATTTCTGGCGCGGCGCTTGCAGCGCGCTGATTGCCAGCAGCGCCCCGGCGACCAGTTCCCAGGCGCGGGTGACCGGCAGGTAAAATGCGGCCACCGCATTGCTGGTCCCGATCCACAGGCACAGACCCAACGAGAGTAAGCCCACCGCCGCCAGCAACGGCGTCCGCAGGCGCGGCGCAAGGCGCGCTATGGCCCAGAGCAGCAGCGGCATGGCCAGATAGAATTGCTCTTCCACCGCCAGTG
>JANLSP010000513.1:0-1679 GCA_031362485.1 Novosphingobium sp. | reverse complement strand
GGACGGAGTCGGCCTCGCCTTCGCCCGGCGACTCGCTCGCGAAGGGCTGAACCTGATCCTCGTCGCGCGCAATCAGGCAAAACTTGATGCGGCGGCCGAGGAACTGCGCGGTCTTGGCGCCGAATGCATCACGGTTTCGGCTGACCTCTCGCTGCCCGGCGGGGCGGACAAGGCAATCGCGGCGGCTGGAGAGCGCGAGGTTGGCCTGGTTGTGTCCAACGCCGGAGCGGACTCAATCAATTCGACCTTCCTCGATGCCGACATCGCCGCCTGGGAGGGCCTCGCGACGATGAACATCGCCACCAAGATGCGCCTTTCACACCACTACGGCCGGGCAATGCGCGCGCGCGGTCGCGGCGGGATCATCCTGATCAATTCGGGCGCCTGCTACAGCGGTATGTTTGGCCTTGCGACCTACTGCGGCTCGAAGGGCTTCGTGCTCAATTTTTCCGAAGGGCTCTGGGCCGAACTGCGCCACCACGGCATCGACGTGCTCACGATGGTGCTGGGACAAACCGACACGCCGAGCTACCGCGCAACCTTGGCCAAGAGCGGCCAGCCGCTGCCCGAAGGCTGGGCCGATCCCGCCGATATTGCCGAGACCGCGCTGCGCCAGCTGCCGCATGGGCCGATCTACAATTGGGGCCAGCCTAACGAACTCGCCGGAATTGCACCGAACTCGCCCGACGATCGCCGCAAGCGGATCGTGATGATCGAGCAGGTGACTGGCGATCTCACCAAGCGCGTCTCGGAAGCAGCGCAATGAACGGCAAGCCCGATCCTGCCACGCTGGCCGACAAGATGGCAATTCAGGAACAGATCCGCTCCTATTGCCGCGCGGTGGACCGCCTCGACATTCCGCTGGGCCACGCTGTGTTCCACGCGGACAGCCACGCCGACTATGGCGCGAGTTACTATCAGGGCCCGGGGCGCGGGGTGATCGACCTGATTTGCCAGCACCACTTGGGCCTCGTCAGCCATTCGCATCAGGTGACCAATGTGCTGATCGAGGTCTCAGGCGAAAAGGCGGGCAGCGAAAGCTACGTCTATGGCACGATGCGCCGCGATATTGGTGGCGGCAAGCAGATGCAGATCGGCGTCTGGGCGCGCTATCTGGATAGCTGGGAAAAGCGCCAGGGCTGCTGGCGGATCGCCCGGCGCATGGTGGTCTATGACCATGAGGAGCTGCGGGATGCAGTGCCGATGGGGCAGGAAATCCGCTCCACCAGGGGCGCGGACGATCCAAGCTATGGCTTCCTGATCCACCGCAAATGGAACGATCCGACATGAGCCCCGATGAAATCGCCGACCGGCTGGCGATAACCGACAAGCTCTACAAATACTGCCGCTCGGTCGACCGGCTCGATGTACCGCTGGGGCATACGGTGTTTCACGCGGATTCAGTTGTCGACTTTCCGACCTTCAAGGGCACCGGGCGCGGCTGGATCGATTTCATCTGCGTCGAGCACCTGAATTTCCTCCACCATTCGCATCAGGTCACCAATGTCATCATCGACCTCCACGATGCCACCCACGCCGGCAGCGAGGCCTATGTCACTGCCAAGCTGCGCCAGCTTGACGATGGCAAGCTGGTCGAGCGCGAATTCTGCGCGCGCTATGTCGATCTGTGGTCGAAGCGCGATGGCGACTGGGCGATCGACCGGCGCGACTGCCTGGTC
>JANLSP010000488.1:0-1553 GCA_031362485.1 Novosphingobium sp. | reverse complement strand
CGCCCGATCGCGGCATCGAATTCGGCGAATACTGGTCGGTTTCCATCACCTGGCTGATCAGCGCACCCGAAGCCCACCAGGCAGTTGACAGCAGCGAGACGTCCATCTCGACGGCCTCTCCGGTCTGCGCGCGGTGGAACAAAGCGGCCGAAATACCGCCAGCGATGAACATGCCACCGATCGAATCACCGAAAGCCGGCATGCCCTGGCCCAGTGGTCCGTCCAGCTCTGCCGGGGACATGGCGTGTGCGATGCCGCTGCGCGACCAGAACACCGTGCCATCGAATCCGCCGATCTCGCGCTCCGGCCCCTTGTTGCCCAGCGCCGAGCCACGAGCATAGATAATGTTGGGATTGACCGCGCGGATGTGTTCGACGTCAAACTTGTTCTTCTGGCGCACTTGCGGGAGATAATTAGTCAGGAACACATCCGACTGTTTGGCCAGCTCATAGAGCACTTCCTGTCCGCCCGGAGTGGAAAGGTCGATGCCGACGCTGCGCTTGCCCCGGTTGGGATGCTCGATCAACGTGTGACGCAGCGGATCGAGCTTGACCCCGCCCATGTTCAGAAATCCGCGCTGGGTATCGCCGCGTATGGGATGTTCGATCTTGATCACATCGGCACCCCAGTCCGCCAGCACTGCGCCGGCGGCAGGTGTAAAAGTAAACTGTGCAACTTCCAAAATGCGCACGCCTTGCATAACTTTAGTCGCCATTGCGGTCTTTCCTCTCGAATTTCGCGCCGTCCTGCTTCGCGCGCGTGCTGATTGAAGTTGGGCCTGTCCTGCGCGGAATTGTCACATCAATCAACCGTCGGTTTGATCGCAGCGACGATGATCGCGCCATCTTGGGGGCTTCATTGACAGCAGTTGCATTTTTGGCGTGTTGAGTTGCATAATTTGCAATTGAAAACTGGCTTAGGACATACTAACTTAGGTTAGTTAGTCGAGTTCATCCCGATGACCAGAATTTTTGGAGAATGCAATGAACAAGTTTGTCCCGATAGCCCTGCTAGCCACTGTCGCTACAATTGCGGTGATCCCGGCGGCTGTTTTTGCCGCCGAAACCAATCAGCAAGTGCGCGAAGCCAATTCCACGGCCACCACTGCCGTTTCGGTCAGCAGGGGCATGATGCTCTACGGCCCTGATGGCAAGCGCATTGGCCAGATCTATCGCGTCACTGCCACGGGCGACGTGCAACTGATCCTCTCGTCCAAGCTGGTCACTCTTCCTGCTGCCACGCTTTCGGACGTTGGTGGGAAAGTTACCACCAGCGTGAGCAAATCGGATCTCAATCGCCGTTGATCCCCCTTTCCAGCGGTGATTGATTGAAGGGCGGTGCTTACCCGGCGCCGCCCTTCACTTTTGTCTGGATGGTGGCCGGTCCATGGTGAAAAGTCAGTCAGGACCAGATTTTTGCAAACAAGTAAGGTTGCGATGAACCCGGTCGAGCAGGGCGTCGAGCTGGTCAAGCTCTGAGTTGGACAAGCCCCGGAATACTACCTGCTCGCCCGCGCGGCCAATTTCCTCCAGCTTGGCAAGCAGAGGGCCCGC
>JANLSP010000486.1:0-5778 GCA_031362485.1 Novosphingobium sp. | reverse complement strand
ATTCCTGCACCACCTCTTCCGCGCGCCACGGGGCAGGGCACCACCATTCTTCCTGACGTTCGGTCATGACCTGCCAGACCTTGTCGGGCGGGGCGGCAATGTAGCGGGTCACGGACAGTTCAAGGTTTTCGTTGCTCATGGTGATCACTCAACTCCCGGAACGGCCGCTGGGTCCATCCGCATCACTTCCCAGACATGACCGTCCGGATCGGCGAAGCTGCGGCTGAACATGAAGCCGTGGTCCTGCGCCGGGTTGATGTCGGCCGTGCCACCATTTGCCCCGGCTGCATCAGTCAGCCGGTTCACTTCATCGCGACTCTCGCAGCTCAGGCAATTCATCACTTCGCTTGAATCCGCCGGGGGAATTGGTCGTGCGGTAAAGGTCTTCCATTTGTCGTGCGTGAGCAGCATGGTGAAAATGGTTTCGGACCAGACCATGCAGGCGGCGGTCTCATCGGTGAAATGCGGATTGTTCGCCGCGCCGAGCTTTTCGTAGAAAGCCATGGCACGCGGCAAGTCCGCCACCGGCAGATTGACGAAAATCATTCGCGACATTGCTGCTTTCTCCCATTCCTGCGAATCACTATTGCATCTTGGTGCGGCAATGAGTTACAAATAGCAACAATGAAGTTACAAAAAGAAACTTCACCACATGGCAAGTGGTACGATGACGCCTGCGGCACCGCGTTTGCGCTCGAGCTGATCGGCGAGCGATGGGCTCTGCTGATCATACGCGAGATGATGTTTGGCCCGCGCCGTTTCACTGACCTGCGCGCCGGATTGCCTTCCGTCAGCGCCAAAGTGCTGACCGAGCGGCTTGAGGGGCTGGAGCACGCGGGAATTGTCCAGCGCAGGCAACTGCCGCCGCCTGCGGCAGCGCAGGTCTATGAACTGACCGAATGGGGCTATCTCGCCGAAGAATCGATCCAGGCGCTGGGCCGCTGGGCAGCGCGTTCGCCGGGACACGACCCGACCCTGCCGCTATCCGCTGCCTCGCTGATGATGAGCTTTCGCACGATGTTCGATCCAGCGCGCGCGGTTGGTCTTTGTCTGACGGGAGCGATTGATGTTGGCGTGGAGCACTTCAGCGTCGATGTGCGCAGCCAGCATCTGTGCGCCGAGCGCGGCGAACCGGAGACGACCGACTTTGTTCTGAGCGCGCCGGTTGCAAGCGTGATAGCGGGCGCGGTCTATGGCAAATTGCCGCTCGCTGCTCTGGCAGATGCGGGGCTGAAAGTTGCGGGAGACGAAGCCGCAGCTCTGCGGTTCATCGACCTGTTCCATTTGCCTGCGAAGCTGGGCCTTTCGACCTAAGCCTTTGCCATCAATCGCTCGGCAATCGGGGCTTCCATTGCTGCGACAGCTTGCCATGCCGGGCGCTCCGCCACGCGCGCAAACCAGGCAGCCGTGCGCGGATATGCCGCCGCATCGGGGCCGCGGCCAACATAAGTGAGCGTGCGCAGCATCGATGCAACCGCCACATCGCCCAGAGTGAAGGGCCCGGCCAGCCAGCCATCCAGCGGCGCGGCGCTTTCAAGATAGGCCAGGATGGGCAGCAGCTCGGCTTCCCCCTGCTTTGCCACTTCCTCGTCATAAGGCAACTTGAGCAGCTTCGGGGCGACCAGCCGGTTGAACACGATCTTGAGACCTGCTCCGGCGAAGATGGTGTCGGCGAATTCGTCGAACCAGATTGCTCGGCCGCGCGCCTGCGCCTCGGCCGGGATCAGCGCGGGCGAGGGCTGCTTCGCTTCGAGGTAATGCGCGATGGCGCTCGAATCGGCGAGCGTGAAATCCCCGTCGCGGATGGCGGGTATCTTGCCGAACGGGCTCGCCTCGACGAATTCGGGATTGGAACCACCCGGGTTGCTGACCACCAGTTCGAAGGGCAAGTCTTTTTCCGCCGCAATCAGCGCGACCTTGCGCACGAAAGGGGAAAGCAGTGCGCCATAGAGTTTCATCAGTTCGCTCCAGCGATGAAGGGTTTTGAGTGCAATGCATATTGCAGGCTTGCGCGCTCGCGTATAGGCGCTCCTGCCATGAGTGATATTCCAAACATCCAGCCCGACAGTCGTGCCACCACTGTTCTCGATGCGCCAGATCGTGAGATCTCGGTTCGCGAGACCTTCGGCATCGATACCGACATGATGGTGCCCGCTTTTTCCGAGGCCGACGAGCGCGTGCCCGATTTTGATGCGAGCTATGTCTTCGATCCGGATACCACGCTAGCGATCCTTGCGGGTTTTGCCTACAATCGGCGGGTTATGGTCCAGGGCTATCATGGCACGGGCAAGTCGACTCATATCGAACAGGTCGCCGCCCGGCTCAACTGGCCGTGCATCCGCATCAATCTGGATGCCCACATCAGCCGTATCGACCTGATCGGCCGCGATGCCATCGTGCTGCGCGACGGCTTGCAGGTCACCGAATTTCGCGAAGGCCTGCTGCCCTGGGCGCTGCAGACCCCGACCGCGCTGGTGTTCGACGAATACGACGCCGGGCGGCCCGACGTGATGTTCGTCATCCAGCGCGTGCTGGAGACCGAAGGCAAGCTCACCCTGCTCGACCAGAACCGGGTGATCCGCCCCAACAAGTGGTTCCGCCTGTTCGCCACGGCAAACACCGTCGGTCTTGGTGATACCAGCGGACTCTATCACGGAACCCAGGCGATCAATCAGGGACAGATGGACCGCTGGAACATCGTCGTCGGGCTGAATTATCTGCCGGCGGCAGTGGAAAGCCAGATCGTGCTGTCGAAGTCCGAGGGGATGAGCGAAAAGCTGGTGGGTGACATGGTCAAAGTCGCCGATCTCACCCGGCAAGGCTTCATCAACGGCGATATCTCGACCGTGATGAGTCCGCGCACCGTGATCACCTGGGCGCAGAACACCGCGATCTTCAAGGATCCCGGCTTCGCCTTCCGCCTCTCGTTCCTCAACAAGTGCGACGAGACCGAGCGGATGCTGGTGGCGGAATATTACCAGCGTGTGTTCGGGACGGACCTGCCGGAGAGCGTTGTCGGGAAGGCGTAACGACTAGAGCCCGTCTGCACCGGCGAGTTCTTTCTCGAATTTGTCGTGCAGCCCATCGACAACCTTGACAGGTGCCTTCTTCAGTTCGGTTTGGGTCGCATCGTCGAGGGCACCCACGCAAACGTAGACCCACGCTTTGTCGGCTGGGATAATCTCGTCATTGCTGCCTCCGAATGTCCGGATGCCGCAATGCGAACAAAAATGATGCCGCAACGTCTTTTTGCCGAACTGGTATGTGGCAAGTTGGGTCTTGTCAGTCAGGCGGAAAGCGTCGGGTTTGATCAGCACAAACCAGCTGCGCGCTTTCCGGCAAAAGCTGCAATTGCACTTCGTCGTGCCCGCTTTGAGATCGATGTCGGCTTCGAACTTGACCGCACCGCAATGGCAGCTGCCTTCATAAGTTTTTATGGTAATCTTCCTCATGACGGATTGAGAAATCAACTGCGATGCAGTTGGATTGTTCCGTCTCGGCAGTCAGCCAGTTACGGCACGACCAGATACTTCTCCCCCGTGCGCCTCGCGTTGTATTCTGCCACGGCGTCCTTCTCCAGCATCCCTTCGAGCGAGACCCTGGCCTTGTAGTGGCTGGCGAATGTGGTGGTGAGTTCCTTTGCCACGCGCATGCGCATCCGCACGACCGTCTCCAGCCCTGCTTTGGCCATGAAGGGCATCAGCAGCCAGCCTGCCAGGTCCCAGGTCAGCCCGAACGAGCGGTTGAGCACTGTCGGGCCCATATCGAGTGCGCCGTAGATATAGACTTTCTTGGGCTCGGAGGAGCCATAACGGCTGAAAGCGGCGCCGTGGCTGGCGGCGGCTTCCATCGCGGTGAGGATCTGGCCGGCCAGCGTGCCGCCGCCGATCGGATCGAAGCCGATCATCGCCTTGGTCTCGGCAAGCGCGTCGATCAGCCGGGGCATGAAATCGGGCTGGGTCATATCGAGCACATGGCTTGCGCCGAGATCCTTGAGCAGTTTTACCTGTGCCTCGCTGCGCACGATGTTGACCAGCGGCACGCCGTCCTGCTGGCAGATCTTGACCAACATCTGGCCAAGGTTCGAGGCGGCTGCGGCGTGGACGATCCCCGTGAAGCCTTCCATCTTCATCGTTTCGACAAAACCCAGCGCGGTCATCGGGTTGACGAAGCTTGAAGCGGCCTGCTCGGCGGTGACCTGATCGTCCACGGCAAAGGCCATGTTCGCGTCGGCATAGTCATAGCTGCCATAGGCCCCGCCCGAAACGCAGGCGACTCGCTTGCCGATCAGCGCCTGCGCAGCCGGCTTATCGCCGGCGGCAACGACAATGCCTGCGGCTTCATTGCCCGCCGGCATGGCCATGCCGTGGCGCGCCTGCATCGCCCGCGTGGCATTGCCGGGCATTTTGGCCACGACCTTGCCCGGCGAATATTCGGCATTGTCGGTGTCGGCCGAGGCGAACAGAAGGCCAAGATCGGAAGGATTGATCGGTGCCGCCTCGACCTTGATCAACACCTGATTGCCGGTGGGCGCATCCCAGGTCTTGTCATTGAGTTCGAGGGTCAGAGTGCCATCGGCGTCGAGCTGTGAGGTGAGTTGTTTGCCAGTGAAGGCCATGGTGTGTCTTTCGCTTGGGGTGGCCATCGCGATGGCATTTCAAACTGCAACCTAGCTGTTCAATCGCCGGGGTAAAGCGCCCTGACGAAATAGAGCCCCTCGGGCGGCGCATTGAGCCCGAGCGCGGCACGGTCACGCGCGGCGAGCGCCTCGGCGATGCGTCTCTCCTCCCAGCGCCCCAACCCGACCAGCGCGAGGCAGCCGACCATCGAGCGAACCTGGTGGTGCAGAAAAGAGCGCGCTGCTGCCTCGATCATCACGTGGTCGCCTTCCCGCCGCACATCGAGCCGGTCGAGCGTCTTGACCGGGCTCGCCGACTGACAGTGGACCGAGCGGAACGTGGTGAAGTCGTGGCAGCCGACCAGCCTTTGCGCAGCGCGCTGCATCGCATCAGTATCGAGCCGCCGGTTGATGTGCCATGCCCGATCCCGTTCGAGCGTCAGCGGCGCGCGGCGGTTGGCGATGCGGTAGAGATACCGGCGTCCGGTGCAGGAAAAGCGCGCGTGCCAGTCGTCCGGCTTTTCTTCGCAGGCGATCACCGCGACAGGGTTTGGCCGCAACAGGGCATTCAGCGCTTCCATCAGGCGAAACGGGGTGATCTTTTTGGCCACATCGACATGCGCGGTCATGGCGATCGCATGCACGCCCGCGTCGGTGCGCCCGGCTGCGTGCAGTGTCGCCGGTTCGCCAGTCACCGCGAAAACTGCTTCTTCCACCGCTTGCTGCACCGTAGGGTCATGTGCCTGACGCTGGAGGCCCATGAACGGGGTTCCGTCGAATTCCAGGGTCAGGGCAAAGCGGGTCATTCGCCTTGGCGCTCAAGCCGCACCCGGCGCGGCCTCTGCCAGTAACGGCAGCCGGACAATGAAGCTGGCAGATGCACCCGACGGGCTCGACACGGAGACGATTGCCCGTTTCCACGATACCGTCCTGCGTGAAGCACGCCGCATGGAAAGCCTCGTTTCCGATCTGATGTCACTTTCGCAGCTTGAGGCGGAAAAGCATGATGTGCCGACCGATCCGGTCGAGCTTGGCTCGCTGGCGGCAAGGGTGGTGGGCGAATTTGCCGGACGGGACCGGGCCGACAGGCTGTTGCTCGAAAGACCCAAAGAGCAAATTTCAGTGGCCGGGGATGCCAGCCAGTTGGAGCAATTGCTGCG
>JANLSP010000470.1:0-5806 GCA_031362485.1 Novosphingobium sp. | reverse complement strand
AGCCGCGCGAAGGGACCGACTTCGGTGTTCGGGCCAAGGCTTGCGCCTTCGATATGGCAGTTTGCGCGAATTACCGCGCCCTCGCCGACAGTTACGCCGGGGCCGAAAAAGACGTTGGGCTCGATCGTGACATCGCGGCCGACTTGCGTATCCCAGGAAAACCATACTGTTTCCGGTGCGATCAGGCTCGCGCCATCATCCATCGCGCGGCGGCGGCGGCGCGCCTGCCAACGGCCTTCCGCCTCGGCCAGTTCAGCGCGGCTGTTGATCCCGGCGACTTCATCGGCATCGCCTGTCACCACCACCGCGCAGATCCGCCCGTCAGCCAGCGCGATATTGACCACATCGGGCAGGTAGTATTCACCTTGCGCGTTATCATTGCCGACGCGCGCCAGCAGCGCGAACAGATCGCCCGCGCGCGCCACCATCAGCCCTGAGTTGCACAGGCGCGTGGCGCGTTCAGCATCCGTGGCATCACTGTGCTCGACCATTTTGGCAATGCGGCCCCCTTCCGCGATAATCCGACCATACTGCAGAGTGTCTTCGGGCTCAAAGCCCAGCACTACCACGGCTGGTGCGTCCGGCTCATGCAGCCGCGCGATCATCGCACGCATGGTCGCGGCACTGACGAAAGGAACGTCGGCATAAAGCACCAGCACGTCGCCGGTAAAATCGGCCAAAGCAGCCTGCGCCTGCAATACTGCATGGGCCGTGCCCTCCTGCGGATCCTGCACCGCAATTTCTGCGCGCGATCCCACTGCTGTCTCAAGCTGATCGCGGCCATGCCCGGCCACCACGACTTGTCGCTCCGGGCCCAGTTCGCCGGCGTTTGCCAGCAGATGATCGATCATCGCCCGTCCCGCGATGGGGTGGAGCACCTTGTGTCGATCACTTTTCATCCGCGTGCCCTTGCCCGCAGCAAGGACGACGATAGCGAGAGAAGCGGTTTCAGCAGTCATGGTGTCGCTTCTTGCCAGCAAAATGTTGCCGTTTCCACAAGTCCGCGCCACAGGGCCGGGGATGGCAGAATTTCCTTTCGATATTGTCGGCTTCGACGTGGACGGCACCTTGCTCGATTCGCACGAGGATCTGGGCCATGGGATCAATCATGCGCTGGGGCTGGCCGGCCGGCGATCGATGCCAGTTGCCCAGCTGCGGGGTCTGATTGGCGGCGGCGGCAGGTCCATGCTGCGCCGCGCGCTGGAACTGACCGGCGGGATTGATGAAGACAGCTTTGCCGGCCTGCATCGCAAGTTTCTGGAGCACTATGAGGCCAATATCGCGGCCCACACCCGTCTGTTCCCCGGCGGCGAGGCCATGCTGGAAGATTTGGCGGCGCGCGGTGTCAAGCTGGCGGTGGTCTCCAACAAACTCGAATCGCTGACCCGAAAGTTGCTCGAAGAACTGGGGCTGGCGCAGCATTTCTACACCATCATCGGCGGTGACACGCTAGGCCCGGGCCGCGCCAAGCCCGCGCCCGATCTGATCGATCTGATGATGCAGCGCGGGGGCACCACAGGAAGTGAAGGCCGCACCGCCTTTGTCGGCGACACCAGTTTCGATGTGGGTGCGGCGCACGCAGCGGGCATCCCGGTGGTTGCCGTAAGTTTCGGCTTCAATGTTCTACCCGCGCGCGATTTGGCTGCGGACAGCGTGATCGATCACTTTGACCAACTTGTCCCGGCCCTGCTAGGCATTGGACTTACCGGGGGGAGCTAAGAAGCAATGAGGATTGCCCGAGCGAGCATCGCGAGCCTGGGTCTGGCGCTGGGCATGGCAGCCCCTGCCGCCTGCGCCGAGGAAGCTCCAGGTTGGCAAAAGGGCGACATTGTCGTCTCTGGCGGCGTTTCCGCGATCCTGTTTGACAGCAACGCCCGGATCACGCTGGGCGGCGCGCCGATCACCGATGGCAATATCAAGTTGTCGAACAACAGCAACATTTCCGGCACGGTTGAATACTTTGCCGCGCGCAATGTCTCGATCGCGCTGGTGGCCGGGATTCCGCCCACAACGCGCGTCACAGGCACCGGAGCGTTGGCCGCATCGGGCGAACTGGGCCGCGTTAAATACGGTCTGGGCTCGCTGGTGGGGCGCTGGCACTTCAACGCATCGGGGCGTATCTCGCCGTTTGTCGGCGCCGGGGTCAGCCGGTTTATGGTGTTCAGCACCCGGGACGGCTCGGTGACACAGCTCAAGGCAAGCAGCGCGTGGGCCCCTGTGGTTCAGGGCGGCATCAACTATCACCTTACCCGCCGCGTCGGGCTTTTTGCGCTGGCGACCTATATTCCCGTCAAGTCCGAAGCGCGTGGCATTTCGCGCGGCCTGCCGCTTACCGGCAACGCCACGCTGAAGGCCGCGATTCTCAAGGGCGGCCTTTCCTACCGGTTCTGAGCGGTTCGATTGTCCATTGCCAATTGTTCATTGCCAATTTTGTCCATTGAACGCGTGGACCACCCGTGCAATGCCGCACTGCAACATTTCATGAGACGGAGTCCATCATGACCATTTCATTCAAGGATAAAGTTGCAATCGTCACCGGCGCCGGCGGCGGGCTTGGCAAGGCCTATGCGCTCGAACTGGCGCGGCGCGGCGCGAAAGTGGTGGTCAACGATCTTGGCGCAGCGCGCGATGGCACCGGCCATTCCGATGCGGCGCTCGGCGTCGTCGAGGAAATCAAGGCTGCCGGCGGCGTGGCCATGTCGAATGGCGGCAATGTCGCCGAATATGCGCAAATGGAAGAAATGGCCGCCAAGGCCAAGGAGGCCTGGGGCGGTATCCATATCCTGATTAACAACGCCGGCATCCTGCGTGACAAAAGCTTCTCCAAGATGGAACCGGCGGATTTCGAACTGGTCGTGCGCGTCCATCTGCTGGGCAGCGCTTTTGCCACCAAGGCCGTGTGGGATACGATGCGTGAGCAGGCCTATGGCCGCGTGTTGATGACCACGTCGTCATCGGGCCTCGGCGGCAATTTCGGCCAGGCAAATTATGGCGCGGCCAAGCTCGGCCTCGTCGGCCTCGCCAAGACGCTGCATCTCGAAGGCGCGAAGTTCAACATCCGTGTCAACAGCCTTGCCCCCACGGCCGGCACGCGGATGACGCAGGATATCTTCCCCGAGGAAGCCTACAAAGCTTTCAGCCCGGAAAACGTCGCGCCCGCAGCGCTGTTCCTTGTCTCCGACGATGCCCCCTCCAACGCCATCGTCGGCGCCGGCGCGGGCGTTTGCCAGAGCTTCTGGGTGACGATGAACGAAGGCGTGCTGCTGGGCGCGGGTGATTGCACAGTCGAAGGTTTCGCCGCAGCATGGGAAAAGATCAGTGACCGCTCCAGCGATGCGCCGATCCAGACCGGGCTGGAGCAATCGATGCATGCGATGGGAATGTTGCAGAAGGCGGCGAAGTAGCTTCGTCAGGCCTCGACCAGCTTCAGCAGTCGCCGCTCCAGCGGATAGAGCACCCCCGCCAGCTCGTGACCGCGCTTGAGCACGTGTCCGCCTTCGCCGAACAGCGTCCACATGCCCTGTTTGCCGCGCAAGGCCGGGCACTTTTCGATGCGGGCCTGCGGGCGCTCTGCCGCGCGGCGGAAGGCACAGAAGCTGGCGGCATCGCGGTCAAAATCCATCGCATAGTCACGCCACTCGCCCGCGGCGACCATGCGGCCATAGAGATCGAGGATGCGCTGCAGTTCGAGGCGGTCAAACCCGACTTGTATGGGGCGGTGCGCCGGCCCCGGGAAGGGATGGACGACCGCGCTCAAGCCGACTTCTTGCCCCGTTTGCGACCCGCACTTTGCTGCGCAGCTTCTGCATCACGCTCTTCAAGCAACGCGGCTAGGCGCTTTTGCAGCGTTTCCAGCTCGCATTGCAGCAGTTCCAGTTTCTGTGTCGCGGGGTCGAACTTGTCCGAGCACGGCGTGCCATAGGGCATGAAATCCTGCTGCCAGGTTTCGGCCACTACCACTGTCGAGCGCGCCTTGGGGCCGACCATGGTCGCGCCTTCGGGCACGTCTTCGGTCACCACTGCGCTTGCGCCGATGCGCGCCCGCTTGCCAACCACGATCGGACCGAGGATCTGTGCGCCTGAGCCGACAATGACATTGTCCTCCAGCGTCGGATGCCGCTTGCCGCCCACGCCGTTGAACGGCTTGGTGCCGCCCAGGGTCACGCATTGATAGATCGTGACGTTATTGCCGATTATCGCCGTCTCGCCGATCACGGTGAAGCCATGGTCGATGAACAGGTGGCGGCCGATCTTCGCGCCCGGATGGATGTCAATTGCGGTCAGGAAGCGGGCCATGTGGTTGATCATGCGGGCGAGGAAAAACAGCCGCGCGTTAAACAGCCAGTGCGCCAGCCGGTGCCAGGTCAGCGCCCAGACTCCGGGATAGAGCAGCACTTCCCAACGCGAACGCGGCGCGGGATCGCGCGCAACGATGGAATCCAGATATTCGACTATTCTGCCCGGCATAATCGTGATTTTCCCATCAATGGCCGGCTAAAGCAAGCGCGGTTGTATCGTCCCGCCAAGCGACTCCAGCGCGTCCCGCCAGATGGCCATGCTTGCCGGTGCCTTGCGTTCAAGGCTGAGGCGGTCAATCTCCGCGACCAGCCGCTCGACCCCTGAATGGCTGCGCACACAGCGCGGAACAAGGTAGGCGGCAGCATTTTCATCGAGAACCAGCCCGCGCATTTCGGCATGCAGTGCTATCAGCTCGGCGAGCATGGCATCGTCGGGCGGAGCTATTTCAAGGTGCAGCGCAGCGCCGATCCGCGAGGCAAGATCGGCAAGCGCGATTCGCCAGGCGCCGTCCGCCGCATTGCTCACCAGCAGCAGTGGCGTGTCGGATTCCTGCGCGCGATTCCAGCGGTGGAACAGTTCGGTCTCGTCCATGCTATCTGCATTGTCGATTGCCTCGCCGTTTCCGCACCCGGAAAACCACTGCGCGAGCAACGATTTGCCCGAGCGCGGCGGTCCGGAAAGGACAGCGGTGCGAAATGGCCATGTCCCGGGATCGGCCAACGCATCAATTACGCCCGCATTGGCGTTGCCGATGACAATACGCGATGTCCCGGCGCCCACCGCCAGCGGCAATGCGATCTGGCTCACCGGATCAGCGCCGAATGCTGAGCGCGTTGCTGCCGGCGGTGACCTGCCAACCCCGCGCGCGCAGGGCAGCGGCCAGACCATCGAGCCCGCCCGCATAAGTGACGCGCATGACCGAGGTGCCGCCGATGGCGATGCTCGATGTCGCGGCGCCGCGCACACCGGCCGCCCCGCGCACTGCACCGAGCGCGGCATCAACTGCCTGCGCATCGGGAGATGCGAACTGCACCGTGTAGGTTGCCACGGTATCCTGCGTGGCAACATCGCTGGCTTCGACCTTGGGCGCGTCGCCACTGTCTGTGGTTGGCGCGGCTACGGCCGCCTTGGGCTGAGCCGCAGCCGCCAGCGCGGCCAGCGCGGCGTTCATCGATTGCTGCTCGGAATATAGCGTGGGATCGGGCTTGAGCAGCCCGGCCGCCAGCGCATCGGCATAGATCCGGTCAAAGCGCTGCAAGGCGGTGTTGAGCATGCCCTCGACCCCGGCTTCGTCATTGGCGGTCAGCTGAAAACTGTCGAGATAGGTGTTGTCAGGGCCGAAGCGCGCTGTGAAGAACCCGCGCACCGGGCCGCCAGGCCATTGCCGCTCCAGCCGGGCAACAGGCACGATCACGTCGGAAGCGCCGAACTGGCTGAGCACCGTGCGCCACCACAGGCGGCTGCGGCGCGAAGGCTGGCCGGCGGTGAGAATCAGCGATTCGCCGCC
>JANLSP010000398.1:0-2990 GCA_031362485.1 Novosphingobium sp. | reverse complement strand
ATCGAGGCGCGCGGACGCAAGGCGCTGACATTCCCCGTCAACGTGATGGACGTGGACGCATTGCAGGCCGCCGTGGCTGAAGCGGGCGAGAAGTTCGGTCGGCTCGATATCCTGGTCAAAAATGCCGGCGGGGTCACCAAGCGGGCCTTCAAGGACCTGCAGGAAAAGAACTGGCGCCGCCACATCGATCTCAATCTGGTCAGCAATCTTGCCGCCACATCGGCGGCTATCCCGATCATGATCGCAGGCGGGCGCGGCGGCTCGATCATCAATGTCTCGAGCATTGAAGGCGCCCGCGCCGCCCCGGGCTATGCGGTCTATGCCGCGTGCAAGGCCGGGATCAACAACCTGACGCGCACTCTCGCGCTGGAATTGGCCGAACATGGCATCCGGGTGAACACGATTTCGCCAGATTTCACCGACACACCGGGCCTGCGCGGCAATTTCACCGGGCCGGTCGACGATGATCAGGGCTACCAGCCTTCGCCCGTGCGCCTCGCCTCGATCCGCAACCGGACACCGCTTGGTCGCCGCGGCATCGACGAGGAATGCGGCATGGCGGCAGTGTTCCTCGCCTCGAAAATGGCGAGCTATGTCACTGGCACGGTCATGCCGGTCGATGGCGGGACCTGGGCCTCAAGCGGCTGGATCCGCGACAGCAAGGACGACTGGATCCTGCCCCCTGAAGTCACCGAATAAGCTCAACCATTCAGGAATCTTGCAATGTCGTTCCCGCTTAGTCTTACTTTTCCCTTCGATCACATCCAGCTTCCCGATGAATTCATGACCTTGCAGGCCGTGAAGGACTGCGCGCAGGCCGCCGAGGACGCCGGCTTCTATTCCGGTACGGTGACCGATCATCCAGTGCCGTCGCATCGCTGGCTGGATAGCGGCGGGCACTATGCGCAGGATCCGTTCGTCATGCTGGCTATGGTCGCGGCGGTGACGACGCGGCTGAAGCTGCAGACCAACATCATCGTGCTGCCCTATCGCAACCCCTTCATCACCGCGCGTGCGGTTTCGTCGCTCGATCATTTCTCCGGCGGAAGAATGATCCTGGGCATGGGCGCAGGCTACCTGAAACCGGAATTCAAGGCGCTTGGCGTCGATTTCGACAATCGCAACGATCTGATGGACGAATACATCAAGGCGATGAAACTTGCCTGGACCGGCGAGGATTTCGCTTTCGAGGGCACTGGCTACACTGCCGTGGGCAACCGCATGCTGCCGGTTCCGGTGCAACGGCCCCACCCTCCGCTGCTGGTCGGTGGAAACTCCAAGCGCGCGCTGCGCCGTACGGTCGAACTTGGCGATGCCTGGCACCCGTTCATCGTCCCCAAGATCGTGACCGACACCGCACGCACCGCCAATATTGACGGGGACGAGGACATCCTCGCCTCGATCGCCTACATGGCCGAACACAGCGCCAAGGTCGGCCGGGCTGTGCCGCCGTCGGTGATCTGTTCCTCCACCTTCCTGATCAACCCTGGCTACAGCGCGCAGGAGGCGATCGATGGATTCGAAAATCTCAGGTCGCTGGGCGTGGCGGCATCCGGCGCCAGCATCTCGACTGATTCCCGTTCCGAATGGTGCGATCTGGCTCGCCAGTTTGGCGAAGACGTAATCGCGAAACTCAATTGATGGCCACACCCGGCACTACCGCGCGAGACGAATGGAAGGCGCACTGGCCGCTGGTATTCGCCAGCCTTCTGGGCATGTCGTTCTATGCGGTTGTGACCTATTCGCTGGGCACTTTCATTGCTCCGCTCGAGGCCGAGTTTGGCTGGAGCCGGGCGGCGATTTCGGCGGGGCTGACCATATTCACGGTTACGGCAATGATCGGCGGGCCAATCATCGGCGCGGCCGCCGACCGCTGGGGCACGCGCAGGGTTGCCGTGCCCGGGATCGCCCTGCATGCCGCCGCATTTGCTGGGCTCAGCCTGGCAAATGGCGCCTTGATGCAGTGGTACGCGCTGTGGAGCGTGCTCGCGCTGGCAGCGCTAACTACAAAATCGCTGATCTGGAGTACTGCGGTTTCCAGCGTCTTCAGCGTCAGCCGCAGCTTTGCCTTATCTGTGATGCTATGCGGCACGGCGCTAGGCCAGATGTCGCCGATCCTCGCCGGCTGGCTGATCGAGGACTATGGCTGGCGGCAAGCCTATCTCGTCATCGGCGGCGGCTGGGGCGGCCTGGCATTCGCGCTGGTGTTGCTGTTTTTCCGCGATGCGCGCGCCCACGGCGCACGCACCGGCATTGCAGCCGTCGCCTCGGCCGACCTGCCGGGGCTGAGCGTCGACCAGGCCATCCGCGATCCGCGGTTGCTGCGCATCGGCCTGGCCAACATCGTGCTGTCGCTGGTCGGCTCGGGGATTGCTGTGCATCTCGTGCCAATCCTGTCCGCCGCCGGCCTGGCGCGAGGCGATGCGGTGGCCATCGCGGCGATTGGCGGCATTGCCGGGATTGCCGGAAAATTGGGCGCTGGCTGGCTGTTGGATCGGGTGGAAGGCAGTCTCGTGCCCTTCTGTGGCTTCGCGCTGGCCGCATTGGGCTATGCCCTGCTGCTCTATGCTGAAAGTTCGCGGCCGCTGCTGACCGCAGGCGTAGTCCTGCTTGGCTTTTCAGGAGGAACCGGCCTCCAGATCACCACCTACCTGATCTCGCGCTATGCGGGCTTGCGCAATTTCGGCAAGGTCTTCGGCACGATCGGCAGCGCGATGATGATGGGCACTTCGATCGGCCCGGTCTTCGCCGGCCTGATGTATGACATCACCGGGAATTACACATTGCTGCTGACCATCGGCATCCCGATGGCACTGATCTGCGCGCTGTGTTTCGTCGGGCTCGGTCCATACCCCGACTTCAAGGAGCGCAAACCGGCATGAGCACAGCGGCCCCGCCCACCGCCCGGGAAGAATGGCTCGATTTCTGGCCGCTGGTGCTTTCGGCGATGGTAGGACTGTCGCTGGGCTCGGTGATTTCCTCCTCGCTGG
>JANLSP010000379.1:0-4595 GCA_031362485.1 Novosphingobium sp. | reverse complement strand
TCAGCGAGGCTGGTGCTCGCGGCGATGCCTTCCAGTCCCAGCAGCGCCGGGATCAGCGGCGCGGTGCAAAGCACGCGGCCAAGTTCGAAATGGATTGCCACGGCGGCATCGCGGCCAAGCCCGAGCCCGCCCTGATCTTCAGGCAGCGAAATCATCAGCCAGCCCTGTTCGGCCACTAGGCTCCATGCGGAATTGCGCGGGGCGGCCAGCTTGTCAGCCGGAAATGCCTTCTGAACAGCATCGCGAAGTTCGGAAAGTTCGATCACGCTGTCCACCCCTTCGGCTCGCGCTGCATTTCGAGCATGCGCTCGGAAATGATATTGCGCTGCACTTCTTCGCTGCCCGCCGCGATGGTCCAGGCATAGCTGTTCATGAAATCAGCCATCCAGTTGCCGGTGTTGAGATCGCCGAATGTGATGGGATGGCGGTATTGCTCTGCCATCCCGCCAAGCCGCAGGCCAAGCAGCGAATATTCGCGCAGGACGCGGCTGTAGGTGTTCTTGACGATCGAAGCGTCACCGGCGCGCTCGATATCGTGCATCCGGTTTTCAAGAAAGCGATCGGCAATGGCGCAGGCAGTGTCGCAGCGCGCGACCAACTGGCCAAAATCGCGCAAGATGCCGCGATCATCCTCGCGGCCAGTCTCGCGGATCAGCTCGGCAATGCGGCGCATGGCCCCTCGCATGCGGTACGACAGCTCCATCAGGGTGAGGCCGCGCTCGGCCGACAGCGTCGCCGATGTGACCGCCCAGCCGGCATGTTCCTCGCCAATGCGGTCCGCCACCGGGACCTCAACCTCGTCAAGAAATATCTCGCAATATTCCTGGTCGCCCTGAATCTGGTTGATCGGGCGGACTTCCACGCCTTTGGCCTTCATGTCCAGGATCAGGAAAGTGATCCCCGCCTGCTTGGGGCCGTCGGAAGCGGTGCGGACCAGCAGCATGCATTTGTCGGCATACTGCGCCATGGTCGACCAGACTTTCTGGCCATTGACGACGTAAACATCGCCGCGCCGTTCAGCCTTGCATTTGAGGCTGGCGAGGTCTGATCCCGCACCCGGCTCCGAAAAGCCCTGGCACCAGGTTTCGCCCTCCAGGATCGCGGGCAGATAGCGCGCCTTTTGTGCATCGGTGCCGCATTCCATCAGCGTGGCGGCAGCATGGTATGTCGAGACGAATGACAGCAGCAGACGCGGGCAATCGGCGCTGGCGATCTCTTCGTAGAGCACCTTCTGTTCGGCCAGGCTGCGCCCGCCGCCGGGCCATTCGGCCGGCCAATGCGGCACGGCATAGCCGCCTTTGACCAATACGCCGAACCAGTCACGCTGAGCCTGGGCAAATTCGGCATGGCTCATCTGCTTGTAGGCTTCGCGCCAGCCATTGGGTGCATGGGCAGCCAGCCAGCCGCGCACTTCGGCGCGCAGCGATTCAAGTTTGGTTGTGTCGCTCATGTCATTTCCATGCACGGCGGGATTGGCCCCGTCTAGACGGCAACTTCGATGGAATCGCCTTCGATGCGCACTTCGAATGTATCAATCGGCATGGTGGCTGGGGGGTTCATTGCCGCGCCGGTTTCCAGATCGAAGCGCGCGCCGTGCACCGGACAGGAAATCCAGCCGTTCTTCATCCGCCCGTCGGCCAGCGCCTCATAAGCATGGCTGCACAGGTTACGCACGGCAAACAGCCTGTCGCGCGTGTGGCACAGCAGGATCGACTGGCCATTCACCTCGACCAGTTTCTTGGCCCCGGCAGGCACGTCTTCCACTTTGGCCGCAGCAACGAAACTCTTCTCGGACATGTGCATCAATCCATCTTGTCAAGTGCGGCGGGCTTTAGGTGGGGCGGAGGCGCGATGCAATCGGCTCTTGCAGGCGGGGCACGGGCAACGCAGACTGCGATTAATGGCAGCCCGCTGGTGCGGGCCGATTTGGGAGAATGCAGGTGGCTGAGAGCGATACGTTCGATGTCGTCGTGGTGGGTTCGGGCGCGGCCGGGGCAATGACCGCGCTGCGCAGCGCCGACCTCGGCATGAAAGTGCTGATCATCGAAAAGGCGCAGAAATTCGGCGGTACCTCGGCGGTTTCGGGCGGAGTGATGTGGATCCCCAATCATCAGCTTGATGGGGACAAGGGCGATACGCGGGAAGCCGCGCTCGAATACCTCGATTCGATCATCACCAAGCCGGTAAACCGCTCCCGGCTGGAGGCTTTCGTCGATACCGCTCCGACGATGTTGCACTATCTCAAAGGCACCGGCGTCGAAGTTGTCGGCGCGGCATGGCCAGATTACGAGCCGCAAAAGCCCGGCGCGCGCAGCGACCGTTCGGTGATCGCTCCGATCTTCGACGGGCGCGAACTGGGGGACAACCGCTACGACCTGATGCGCGAGCAGTTTAACCGGTTCAAGCTGTTCGGTCGCTATTCGCTCGACTTGTCGGAAATGTTCCCGCTGATGATGCAGCAGAAGGGCTGGCGTCAGGTTGCCGCCAAAGTCATCGCCCGCTATTGGACAGACCGTTCGACCCGGGGAATTTCCAAGCGCGACCGCCGCTTTGTCCAGGGCGCGGCCTTGATGGGGCGGGTCTATCAACAAGTGTTCAAGCGCGGGGTTGAGCTCAGGCTCGAGACGCAGATGGAGAGCCTCATTACCGACAAGGCCGGCAAGGTGACCGGCATTGCTGTCAGCAAGTTCGGCAAGCATTACACGATCAACGCCCGCCATGGCGTGGTGCTGGCCGCCGGCGGATTTGAATGGAACCAGGAACTGCGCGACCGGTTTTTCCCGTTCCCGGGGCTCGCCCAGTTGCAGAGCTCGACGCCCGAGGGTGCAAACCGGGGCGAGGCGCTGATCGCCGCCGAGAAGATCGGCGCGTCAACCGAGCACACCGAAGAGGCCTGGTTCATCCCGACCATGACGCTGCCAGCCCCCGGCGCGAGCAACTATCACGAGGTCCATCAGGCGGCATTTGATGTTGGCCGGCCTTGGTCGGTTTGCGTCAATCGCAACGGGGTGCGCTTTGTCGATGAGGCCTGCGGCTATGACCAGTTTGGCCAGGGCATGATCAGGGACCACCAGAAGACCGGCGCAAACCTGCCCTGTTGGCACATTTTCGATTCCAAATTTCGCGCCAAGTTCAGCTCAGGCGGGCTGATGCCGCTGGCACACACGCCGGAAAAGAAGGTGCCACAGGACTGGTGGGACCACTATGTCTTCCGCGCCAATACAATCGAGGAGCTGGTGCGAAAAATCGATCTGCCGGTGGACGCTGTGCTTGAGACTGTCGCCAAGAACAACGAATACGCCAAGACCGGAATCGATCCCGAATTCGGCAAGGGCATGAATATCTACGACCAGTTCTTTGGGGATCCGACTGTCTCGCCCAATCCCAACATCGGCCCGATCGACAAGGCTCCGTTCTATGCCGTGCCGATCCATGCCGGTGACCTGGGCACCAAAGGTGGCCTGCGCTGCGACGAGCGCAGCCGTGTGCTTGACGGTGAGGGCAATCCGATTGCGGGGCTTTATGCGGCGGGCAACCAGGCGGGTACGCCGTTCGGCAATGTCTATCCCGGCGCTGGCGCAACCATCGGACCGGCGATGACTTTCGGCTATATCGCGGCGAACGACATCGCCGAGCGCTCGGGCAACCAGCGGGCATAATCAGGAGTTTACGGCGTGAACGGCAAAGTAGCAGTGGTCACCGGCGCGGCCGGCGGCATCGGCGAGGCGATTGTCCGCAAGCTCGGCGAGAAGGATTACAAGGTTGTCGGGACGGGCCGCAGCGAGGCGAAACTGGCGGCGCTGAAGAGTGCGCTGGGCGACGCGATGGAGTTTTCCTACATTGCCATTGACGCGACCGCAGCAGAGGCGCCCAGGGCGATCACAGACCATGCCATTGCCAGTTATGGCCGGCTTGATCTGCTGGTGAACAACGCCGGGTCGTTCAATTTCGGTCCGGTGCACGATACGACCGACGAAATGCTGGACGAAGTGCTGGCAATCTCGCTGCGGGCGCCCTTTCGCCTGTGCCGCGAGGCGCTTGTCCACATGCAGCAAGGCAGCTCGATCCTGTTTATCGGCTCGACTTGGGGCATTTACGGCACGCCCGGCGGCGGCGCCTACAGCGCGGTCAAGGCCGCGCAGATCGGCCTTACGCAGACCATGGCCGCAGAATATGGCGCGAAGGGCATCCGCACCAACTATATCGCGCCAACTGTCGTGCGCACGGAAATGACTGACGCCTACTGGGAGCTCGATTTCTTCAAGCGTACCAATTTTGAGCTGACCCCGGCCGACCGGCAATGCACCACGGCGGACGTGGCGAACACGGTAGCCTTCCTTGCCTCTGACGAAGCCGGGATGATCAACGGCCAGACGATCGCAGTCGATGGCGGAATATCGACCACGCGCTACGTCGCGCCTGAAGCAGTGTTTGCTGAGCGCAAGTAGGGCGGCTTACTTCCCTATCAGCTCCACATGCAGGTTTGCCAGGCCGCGAATGATGTAGCTCGGCTCGTAATCGATCCGCCGCGCGCCCTTGGGGCCGTGGTGGGCTTCCGACAGGCGTATGTCCGAGGTGTGCTCAAGCAGCCGGTC
>JANLSP010000358.1:0-3651 GCA_031362485.1 Novosphingobium sp. | reverse complement strand
ATATTGCCGGTGGCATCCTTCAGACCAACGATGTTCGGGATTTCGGCCAAACGCAGCGCCGTATCGTTCGCCAATTTGGTTGACCGGATCTGAAGGACACCTTCTCCATTGATACTGCCCGCGAAAAGTAACGATCCCGGCTCAACCTCAGGGTGGGTGAAACAGAAACGCAGTTCGCATTGGTCGGCTTCGATCGGCGTGACCAGGACCTGCAAGGCCAACGCCACCAGACCATTGATATGCGAGGTCTTCTGGCCGGCACCGTTCTGCACGGTGACGACACTCGATTGGATGGTCCTGGGCACCCCATCATCAAGCGTGATCGTCCGCTCGCCATAGGCCGCGGAGCGCCGCTGATGGCCCTTATAGGTCGTCTCGCCCTCGGGCACGGCGTTCATCCGGTGGACAAATTCGAAGTGGGCGACATCGACGCCGTTTTCGCCGATTTCCTGCGGATTGCTGCACAGCGTCCACTCGTGGCGCGACTGCGGTGCCCAGCCGGGTTCGGTGAATTCGGGATCGGCGATCACGTCAAACAGCGGCGCAAGGCCATGTGGATGATACCAGGCCCAGACCACGCCATTGGCCTCGCAGACCGGATAGGGGCCGGCCACCGGCTCGCGCTTGCAGATCGGCGGAAAGGCCTTGGCATAGGGAATGTCGATGCAGAAACCATCGGGATTGAACGCCCAGGCATGGAACGGGCAGCGCAACGCGTCGCCATCAACTGTGCCGCCCTTGCCCAGATGCGCGCCGAGGTGCGGACAATAGGCGTCGAGCACGCCGGCCACACCGCTTTCGTTGCGGAACAATGCCAGGTCTCGGCCAAAATAATGCAGCGACCTGACATCGCCAATCGCCAGTTCGTCGGAATAGGCGACAAAGTACCAGCCAAACGGAATGCCCATCGGAAACCGGTCAACCTGTGGCATCGTCATCTCCGCTGCGGGCTACACCCATCCCACTCCTGGATTTCTATCAGATTATGCCCCGCGCGGAAGGGTGCTTGTAGCAACGGACTGTTCACTCAGAAAGTGTAATTGATCTGGCAACCCCCGCATTGGACAAAGGCTCGTTAGGCGTCATGCGAGAGGTCATCCAGGGGCGCACCTTGCCATGCGTGAACCGACTGGCGAGATGATCGATGAAAGCCCGGGTCGCTGTCGGGGTCATGCCGGCCGGGAAAACGGCGCGGACTTCCTTGTCATGGAAAGTCCAATCATCGTGCATGGCAACGAGGCTGCCGTCATTCAGATCCTGGCGCACGACGCTGATCGGCAAGTGCGCCAGGCCGAGGCCGCGCCGCGCCGCCCAACGCAGCGCGATCCCGCTGTTGCTGGTCCATCGGCTCGAAACGCAAACCGATTGTAGGTTGTTGAAGTGAAAAAGCCGGCTCGGATCGGATAGGCATTTGTGCCGGGCCAGGTCCTCGGGCCCGGCCGGCCAGCCGTGCTCGGCAACATAGGCCGGCGAAGCGCACAGGCAGTATGACAGAAAACCGAACAGCCTGGCGCGCATCGAGGAATCACCCAGGGGGCCATAACGGATGGCGACGTCGAAATCCTCGTCGGCAAGATCGGCTTCGCGCAGATAAGCGATGACCTGAATCTCGATATCCGGATGATTGACGCTGAATTCCGCGAGCTGTGCCGACATGAAATCCGAGCCGAAAGTGTCACTCAGACTGATCCGCAGACGTCCGACAGGATGCGACTGGAACTCGGCCATGCTGCGTTCGATGTCGGTCAGATCCGCGCGCATGGCGAGACAGCGCTGCTGGAACAACTGGCCGGCAGCGGTCAGCGACAGGCGCCGGGTGGTGCGGACAATCAATTGGACGCCGACTCGTGCCTCTAGCCCGCCGACAGTCTTGCTGATGAAGGATTTCGACACGCCCAGTCGTTCGGCCGCGCCGGTGAAGCTGCCCGCCGCGATCACGGCCAGAAACTCGTCGATACCGCGCCAGGCGGACACAGCCGTCTCCTGCTAAGTGCCCCAAAATGCGCGCGTTATTGGCTTTCGTCAATCGTCAGGGCGCGACCCTTGCGGCGGGCTGCAGGCTATTCGGCGGCATCCTGCAGGAATGCCTCTTTCGGCGGGCCGATCCGAGCGGCAATATTCCACAATGCCTCCGCATCCACATCATAGGCTTCGATGGCATTGGTCCCCAGCATCTTCTGGATGTCGTCTTCGGGAAGGCCGCCAAGGCTGATTTGCATCTTCTTCAGCGTCGCGGGCCAGGTTCCTTCCGGGTGCGGATAATCGGTTCCCCACAGAACCCGGTCGATACCGATCTTGTAGTAGCTTTCGGTTGTTTCCTCGTCGGGCAGCGACGAGCAGCCAACATAGATGTTGCGCCGGAAATACTCGCTGGGCTTCATCGACAGGTTGGACTTGTGGTCGCCAAGCTTGCCGGACGTGTGTTTCACCGAGGCCCGGATATCCATCAGTTCGATCATCCAGGGAAACCAGAATTCGCCACCGGCCTCGGTGAACATGACCTTGAGCCCGGGAAACTCCTCGAACACGCCGCCGAAGATCATCGACCACAAGGGCCGGGTCATGTAGAAGGGATATTCGCACAGATATGTGCCGATCCAGCCCGGCTGGGTAATGTCATAATCGGGCGAAGCGCCGCTATGGAAATGCACCGGCATCCGGTATTCCTGCAGCAGCTCCCAGACCGGATAGTAGTCTTTGTGGTTGTACATCTTGTAACCGTCGGTAAGTGACGGGAAAAACACGCCTTTAAGGTTATTCTTCTTGGCCCAGTGGATCTCCCTGATCGTCTCTTCGTGGTCGAAGAACGCTGGGACGATCGCCAGCCCCAGCCGCCGGTAGGGATCATCCGCGCAGAATTCGGCCAGCCACCGATTGTGCGCCCGCGCGCCTGCCCACTGCAATTCCGGCGTGGTCGCGCCGGGCTTGAGGCTGACGTCGGCGCCGAACGGGGGCGCATTGCGCTCGGTCACGCCATCGGGGAAGAGGACTTCGGCGGCAACACCATCGGCATCGAGCACCCGGTTGCGGATTGTGCCGTTCCATGCCCCTTCCAGCCCGTCGCCGACCCTGGCGCGCCACTTGGTGTTGAAATCGTCAAGCAGGAAAACCTTTTCCCGCTCTGCCCGGGCATTGATTTCCTGTTCAACCATTGCATCGAAGGCCGAATGGTATTTCGTTTCCAGATAGTCGCGATAGCGTTCGGGCGGCAGCCCGACATGGCCGTCGGACGAAATGACGAGATACCTGTCCATCTTTGACTTCCATCTTGGTGACTGCCCGGCGGGGCACGAAGGTCGCCGGATACAATGCACCTTCAGGGTAGTGTTGGGCAAGCCTCACCACGTGAACGATCAGTCTCCCCGGAGAAACAATCACCGGGCTCGCCGGCCTCACACCCCGCTGTTGCCCAGCCCCGCCGCGTGCTTGGCGGCCACAAATCCCCAGGTGAAGCTCGGCCCGATCGAGCAGCCCGCGCCGGGATAGGCGCGGCCCATCACGCCTGCTGTCGTCGTGCCGGTGGCATAGAGGCCTTCGATCACCGAGCCATCGGGTTTCATCACCCGCGCATTGGCATCGCAGACCACCCCGCCATAAGTGCCGACATCACCCGGCACGATCTGGACCGCGAAGAACGGGCCTTCCTCGACC
>JANLSP010000342.1:0-3470 GCA_031362485.1 Novosphingobium sp. | reverse complement strand
CGATTGCGCTTCATATTCCTTTACGAAGCCGATCATTTCGTCCTTGATCCACCAATCTTCTTCGGAAGACCATTTGCCGTTCCCGGCATAGGTGATGATCTGGAGCGAGGGAAACTGGATCGGCGGCTTGCCGGGTTCAGGATTGTCGGCGCGGTTGAGGCCCTTCCAGGTGATCTGGTTGCCGGTGATTTGATACCAGACAAGCGGTGTATAAACATGCGGGGCGAAACCCATCGTGGTTTCAAGGAACACCTCGATCTCTGCCGGGCCGCGGAAGGTGCCGTAGAAATGATCGTAGTAGACCGCATCGTCGGTGAACAATTTCGACCAGGCAGGCCAATCTTCGCCGATGATGCCGACGCGAAAATAATTGCGGAACTCGCGCTCCATCTCTTCGATGCTGAACTTTGCGGTCATTTCGGTTTTCCTTTCAACCAATTCTGAACACGTCCCGCCACCAGCCGTCCGGCATTGCCCGAAACGCCCGGGCCGGGATGAATCGCGGCTCCGCCCAGGAAAAACCCAGGCGCGAGCGGGCCGGGGCCGCCAATGCCGAAGCCGGGCCGCTTGGCTCCGTTGCGATGCGCGCCGAAATCGACATGGCCGGCCGCGCCATTGGTGATGTTGACCCGCGCTGCGCGTTCCGGGCAGGTTTCGAACCAGCGGCCCAGTTCGCTGTCAAAGCCTGAGTAAAACTCCGAAGCCCTGGCGATGATCGCGTCGGCGGCCGGGGCTTTGAGCTTGTCCCAGCCCTCGTTCACCTCGACCGGGAAAATGTGCAGGTAAATATAGGCGTAGCCTTGCCCGGGCGGGGCCAGGCTCGCATCCCAATTGGTCATCGGCGAGACCGCGAACACCGGATCGCCCGGGACCATGCCTCTGCGCGCGGCAACAAGGGCGCGCTGCGATTCCTGCGCTGTGCCGATTAGGCACGTCGCCTGGTTGAGGTCCGCGTCATCGTGCCGCAATTTCTGATGGCGCTTGAGGAGGAATGGCTGGCTCGATGCCACATTGATCAGCGAAGGCCCGACATTCTGCTGGTTCGAGGGCGCATATTGCATGCGCGCGTGCGTGACCCGGTCAAGCGCGCCTTCGCTGATCATTGCCGCTGCCGTCTTGGGGTCTTGCGTCGAGATCACTGCCCGTGCGGAAATTATCCGCCCGCCGGGGAGCTGTATGCCCCGCATCTCGCCTTCTGCGATCAGGATCCGTTCGACATGGGTGTCCAGCAGCAAATGCCCGCCCGATGCGGCGTAAGCGCGGGCAAAGGCATTGGCGACTGCCTGCATCCCGCCGACCGGCTTGCCGACGCCGACCCGGTGGAGCAGCCCGAGCAAGCCATAGCCAATGCCGTTGCCATCCAGATCAAACGGCCCCGGCATCCCGGCCAGGTTGAGCATGAATGATTGCGTGGTGGGATGTTCGAACAATTCAAACGCCAGCTGTTCAGACGATGCCGAAGTGATCAGCTCGAGCTTCGACTTCAGCCGCCGGTTGCGGATCGCGACCTTGGCGATATCCCAATAGCGCCCCAGGCTGGGAATGCCCGGATCGCCCTTGCCCATTGCGCCGCCGAAGGCCATCAGCGCATCGATCAGCTCGATGAATTCGAGATAGGCTTTCGCATCCGCTTGCGAAAAACGCGCGATGTCCGCCGCAGTGCGCGCGGGATCGCGGAAGATGGCGATTGAGCCGCCATCCGGATCAAGATATGCGTAGGACGGATCGGTATCGACCATCCTGAGGCCATGCGCCGCCAGATCGAGCTCGCGGAGCACCGGCGAGGCGCGGACGTGGATCAGCTCGCCGGTCGCGGTGTGGGCCATATGGTTCGGCGCGCCGGGGATCACGTTCGAAGCCTGCGAAAGGCCGCCCGGGGTCGCCAGCCGATCGGTGACCAGCACCCGGTAGCCGGCCCGTTGCAAGTAAGTCCCGGCGGTCAGGCCGTTGTGGCCCGCGCCGATGACGATCACGTCATAGCTGTCCGCGATGTCCGTCACGGCGTGTGTCGGAAGACCATCTGCGCTATGCAAGCCGGCTTGGCGCCGCCTTCCACTTCAACCGTGAATTCGACAATGGTCTGGAATGTGCTGCCCGCAGGCGCGAAGTCGATGATCTTCGCCGAGACACGCAGCCGCGATCCGACGGGGACCGGCGAGGGGAAGCGGATCTTCTCGTAGCCGTAGTTCACCCCCATCTTGAACCCTTCGAACTTGAAGAGCCCCTGATTGAGCGCGGAAATCATCGAGAGCGTCAGCAGGCCGTGCGCCACGGTCTTGCCGAAAGGCCCGGCCTTGGCCTTCTCGACATCGACATGGATCCACTGGTGATCGCCGGTCGCATCGGCGAACTGGTTGATCCGTTCCTGCGTCACTTCGGTCCAGTCGCCCGGGCCGATGGACTGGCCGATCAGGCCGGGAAGCGTTTCCTGGCTGAGGATAACGGTCATGGTCAGCCGCCCATCCTGAGGCCCGGTGCGCGGGTCTGGAACAGGTCTGTGGCGATCATCCGGCCGATGTCTTCGGTTTTCCAGCGCTTGCCATCGCTAGAGATGCCCGCCGCTTCGTGCCAGCCCCTGAGTAGGGAAAGCCGGTCGCGCACCGCGCGGATGCACTGGCCCGTGACCATCTGCGCTTCGTCACTGGCGAGCCAGGCAACCGCCGGAGAGCCCAGCGAGGGATCGAGCGGATCGAACACCTCGGGATCGAAATCATCGGGTTCCTTGGGTTCGCCCAGGCCCATGCCGGCGGAAATTCGCGTCAGCCCGCCCGGCGAGATGAGATTCGCGGTTGCGCCGATGCTGCCCAGTTCGACGGCAAGCGTCAGCGTCAGGCCGGCAATTGCTGCCTTGGCAGTGGCATAATTGCTCTGGCCGAAATTGCCCAGCAGCCCTGCGCCGGAGGTGGTGTTGATGATGCGGCCCGGATAGCGGCCGCTGCCCGCCTTGGCGACTTCGCGCCAGTGCTGCGCGGCGGCGCGGCAGGTGAGCCAGGTGCCGCGCACATGGACGTTCATCACGGCATCGAAATCATCGACCCCCATGTTCCAGATCGCCTTGTCGCGCACGATGCCGGCATTGTTGACGACGATATCGAGCCGCCCCCATTCGTCGATCCCGCGCCGGACCATAGCCTCCGCGTCAGCTTCGTCGGCGACATTGCCATAGTCGGCAACTGCCTCGCCGCCGCGCGCCTTGATGATGTCCACCACCACATCTGCATCGCGCCCGCTGCCTTCGCCCTTGGCTGATGAGCCGAGATCGTTGATCACCAGCTTCGCGCCCTGCGCCGCCAGTTCCAGCGCATGGCCGCGCCCGATACCGTGGCCTGCGCCGGTTACGAGCGCGACCTTTCCGGCGAGCAGATTACCCATGAATGACTCCCTGTTAAGCTGAGGCCGGACGGAAAACCGGCACGGCGATTGCGTCGTTCAGATCCCGAAACGCGAGGTTGACCGGCATGCCGATCGAC
>JANLSP010000323.1:0-2159 GCA_031362485.1 Novosphingobium sp. | reverse complement strand
CCTTCGATGCAGGGGATCGCCAGCACCGGCGCGCGGCCAATGTTTTCCCCCAGCCACAGCGCCGAAGTCCACACTCTGCCCTGCTGGCCTTCGCCCTTGGTCGAGGCCACGCCCGCCGCGAGATAGCCCGCGCCGGCCTCCCTGTAGATTTCGCCCAGCGCCGCGCGCTTTTCCGCATCGTCAACCACGACCCAGCGCCAGCCCTGGCTGTTGCTCCCGGTGGGTGCCTGCATGGACAGCGCAATGCAGTCCATCACCACTTCGCGCGGCACCGGCCTGGTCAGATCGAGCCGCTTGCGCACTGCCCGCGTGGTCGACAGCAGCCCGTCGGTCATTGCCAGATCGAATTCCATGCGCCTCACCCTTACGTTCGCCCCAGCGATCTTAGCGTCTGTGCCCGCTTGCGCCAGACAAAAGGCCCGGGCATGAGGACAAGCAGGAATTTAAACGGGAGAAGAGCGCCATGGACCTCGAAATTGCCATCCTCAGCGCCAAAGGGGGAGATTCGGTCGGCCTGATGAAAGCCATGACCGACCAGGGCGGCACCGAGGGTCTGCTGAGCTGCCCTGGCTGCAACAAAGTGACTTTGTTGCAGGGCGTAGAGCATCCCGGGAATGTGTTGTTCATGATCGAGTGGGATTCAGTTGACGCTCATAATGCGGCCAAGGCAACGCCGGGTTTCGCCAAATTCGTGGAAGTCGCCAGTCCTTACTTCGGCGAAGGTGGCTCGATGCAGCATTTCAAGCTCGATTGAATCGCGCTAGGCGCCTTTTCACATCCTGATTCGCAGACTTTCGGAGAGACTCATGAAAATCGACAATACTCTTGCAGCCGTCGTCACTGGCGGCGCTTCCGGCCTTGGTCGTGCCTCGGCCCAGGCGCTTGCCGCCGCCGGCGTCAAGGTCGCCATTTTTGACATCAACGAGGAAGCCGGCGAGGCTTTCGCATCGGAAATCGGTGGCATCTTCTGCAACGTCGACATCATGAGCGAGGAAAGCTGCGAGGCAGGCTTTGCCAAAGCACGCGCCGCGCACGGGCAGGAACGCATTGTCGTCCACTGCGCGGTTGTCGCCGGTGGCGGCAAGACGGTCGGCTTCGACAAGACCACCGGCGGCTGGAAGCGGGCACCGACTGCGGGGATCGAAAAGGCAGCACAGGGCATTTTCGTCGCCTCCTATCGCATTGCCTCAATCGCCGCGCTGGGCATGGCCAATGCCGACCCGCTCAATGACGACGGCGAGCGCGGCTGTATTATTCTCACCTCGTCCGCTGCCTCGCAGGACGGCCAGATCGGCCAGGTAGCCTATGGCGGCGGCAAGGGCGCGGTCAATTCCATGGTGCTGCCGATGGCGCGCGATCTGATGGACCTGGGCATTCGCGTCAACGCGATCCTGCCGGGCACTTTCGCTACCCCGCCGATGCTTGGCGTGAAAGACCATGCCCCGGCAGTCTTTGCGGGGCTGGAAGCCTCGGTGCCTTTCCCCAAGCGGCTCGGCAAACCGGAGGAATTTGGCAGCTTGGTGATGGAACTCAGCCGCAACACTTATTTCAATGGCCAGTTGATCCGCCTCGACGGTGCGATCCGCATGCCGCCAAAGTAGAATCAGAAATCCGCCGTCACGGTGAGATTGAACCGGCGGCGCTCTTCCACCAGCAATGTGTTCGCCGCGACCACTTTCCAGGTCGCGGCGTCCAGCACATTCCACATTACCGCACGAAAACTCATTGGCACTTTGCCCAGTTTGAACGACTGGCGCAGGCCAAGATCGATCGTGGTGTAACCGGGCACCATCAGTTGCTCGCCGCCGAGGCTGGGGAGTGGACCGGCGCCGAGGGCGCGCGCGCCGGTGTGGCTGAATGTCGCTGTTGGGGTCAGCCCGCCAAAGATATCGGTACGGTAATTGATATCGACCCGCGCATTGATCGAAGGCATGCCCGCAGGGCGCTCGCCCACACCGGGTTGCCGGTCAAGAACGCGCGGCTGGGTTGCCACTGCGCCCGCCACCACAGTCAACCGCTTGCCGAAATGGCCACTGAGCGAGCCTTCGACACCTCGCAGGCGAAGTGTGCCGACTTGCGTGAAACTGCGCGAGGGGTCGAACGAGAAATAGGGCTTGGTGATCTGGAAAGCATTGACCGCCAGTTGCCCGCCGGAAAAC
>JANLSP010000280.1:0-2282 GCA_031362485.1 Novosphingobium sp. | reverse complement strand
TTCTCCCCGTCGTCCTCCCGGTGGCCAAGCGCCAATTCGCGGATCAGCAAGTCGCCAAGAAAGCTGCGGTCATTGCCGAGGCGTCGTAACTGCAGCGCGGCATGATGCAGGCTGACTTCGTCATCGGGCGAAAAGCCTTGCATTGACAATGCTTCGCAGCATTCTTCCAGACTGGAAACAGTCTCATCCTCGATCGTTATTACCCGGGGCATTGGTTCAGCTCCTGCAATTGCGTCAGGTTCTTCAATTCAGGATGGGATTCGACGAGCTGCGCACTCAAAGCCCCGGCCGGACCCGCCAACGGGTCGTCACCTGATGCTGCTATGGCGCTTAATGCTGCAAAGCCGATCCCGGTATCAAGCGCGAGACACTCGCGCAGCGCCTGCCACCGCAGCGGGGAACTGGCGTCGCTCCGCGCGAGATCGGCCATGAGCGGCGCGGCGTCGATCCGATGCATTCGGCAAAGCAGTGCGAGCATCAGTTCAAGCCTGCTGTCGCGCGGATTGCCGGCAGCCTGATGAACCAATTGCCCGTCCGCCAGCGCATATTCGCGGGTTGCCCCGGCATTGCGGCCCCGGCGCTGAAGACGCAGCGAAACCAGCGTGCCATCAATGGCCCTGAGCTGCCGCGCCTGATGCGAGCCGTCGCGATACATGATCGAGCCGTGGGCCAAATCTATGGTATGCCGCTTGAGTTCGGCAAATCGCGGGCCGTTCGGCTGACACGAAATCAGATCTGCTCGGGCGCGGCCGTTAAGGATGAGCTCCCAGGTCTCGTTGGGTGCGAAGCTGATGTTGCGGGGCTCTGGCCGTCGCGCCAACTCGGCGCCATCGATCGCAATGATCGACAACGTAACTTGTCCGTTTCGCGCGAGCAGCAGCGTTGATGTGCAGCCATCGCTGAAGTGGCGCATTGGCACGTGTGCAAGCGGAGCTTCGCTCAGCGCGGCGGTCGAGTGCGCGATCAGGGCTGAGACAAAGCTGAAGCCAGCTTCCCCGTCACCGGCAAACAGCGCAGCCAGAGCAGGACATTGCTCCAGCGGCTTGCCGGATGCCAGTTCTTCGATTGCGTAAATTACGGAGGCGACATCGGGATTGGCCCGCCAGCGCGCCATGGTGTGATGAAGCGACTGCTGCGCAAGGCGCTGCGGAGCATCGTCGCTCCGCAGCGCGCGCAGGTCGGGATGGATAATCATCCCCGCATGCCCTCTCAGAGCATGCCGCTTGGTGGGACCAACTCGTAGAGAAACACCATCATCACGACGATGGAATCGTCTGAATAGACGGTCGCACCTGTATCAAGCAGGCTTCCAAACATACCGGTCACAGTGTCCAGATCGGGCAAGGATGACAGGTCAATCTTGGGCAGGTTCATAGCTTTTCCCCTCAACTGGCGGGAGAGGAACTCCCGCCGAGGGACAGAGTGGCGCAGGCAATCGAAGCGACTGAAATGAAAAGATGTTCATCATTACGCTGGCGGAAATGCCCGGCTGGCCCGGCCAGGCAGATTTCGAGGCTGATGAATGTTTCGGCCCGACTTGCGCCGTGCGGCTACGGGTTGCGCATCACCACCACGAGCCCAGCAGCTTGAGGCGCGTCTTGTCCGTCTGCCAGCGCAATCTGCTGGGCGTCAGCGCGCGCGCGCGCCAGAATGGCGGGGGCGACCCGCGATTCAAACGCGACAAGATCGGCTGCACCCAGCAACCGCGCATCCCGCAACGTCAGATCGTCGGGGTCTGGGCTGCGCAGATGCACTTCGTGGACGCCAGCCTCGATTGGGGTGGATCCCTGCGCCAACCATTGATCAATGCGGTCTTCGCTGCCTTCACCAAGCGGATCAAGCACGCCGCCCTGCCCCAGCGCTGCATCAAGCGCCCGGCGGCGCTGGCCGGCATCGGGCCAGCGTGCCCGCATGGCCTGCCTGGCCCGGCCCAGCGCTATGGCCAGGTTGCCCAGCGCGGGCGGGAGCAAGGTTTCAAGACGCAGCCGCAATGCCTTGGCCAGCCCGGCAGAAGCCCCGCCGGTGCCGATTGCGATTAACACTGGCGAGCGCTCCAGCAGGCTGGGAACAGTAAAGTCACAAAGCTCGGGCCGATCGGGCACATTGACCAAAAGCCCGCGCGCCTTGAGCCGCTGCACCGCTGCTTCTGGTTCGGCAAGCGCGACAAAGGCAAGCCGGGCTCCGGCATCGTCCTCACCCGCAACCACCCCTCCCGCGCGCTCGACCAATCGCCGCTTGGCCTCGGCCGCTTCGCCCTCACCCAGCACGATCACCGGGCTACC
>JANLSP010000271.1:0-7762 GCA_031362485.1 Novosphingobium sp. | reverse complement strand
CGGACCTGCTTGTCAGCGAAGTTATCGATCTCGATGCGGTCGGGCGCGTCCTGCGGCAGCAGTTCAAGGGTCCAGAGCGACTGCTCGAACCCCTTCTGGCGCACATGCGGGACGAGCATCTGACGCCGGTCGAGGTAGGCAAGCTTGCCAACGCATCGGGGGTCAAGATGGTTGTTCTATCGCACATTGCTCCATCGGTCGAGAGTAAGCCTGATCCACTGACTTACACAGCCGGCGTTCGTGAACGCTTCAACGGATCGGTCGTATTTGGCGGCGACCTGCAGGAGTTTTGAGCCGATACGGTGCCCACCGAATAGGAGCATGCATTGATCGTTGCCGAGATGGAAGGCCACCAGTTTTTCGACCGCTTGCGAACCGACCAGGAATGCATCGCTGACGAAAGTCCTTTGCTCGCCGCGGTCCATGGCGAGACTTGTGCCTCTGCCTATTTCGATGTGCCGGTGTACTCTCTGCTCGATCGCGCTGCCGCCAATGTGAGCTGCTGCCAGTTTCATGGACACCCTTGTCGTTTTGAAGGACTAAAGTCTCGTCGAATGAACGTGCCAATGCACAACGTGGCGCTCTTTGGCTGCCGGATGGAAGAAATGGACAAATTCCTCAATCAACTGGTCAGAGCAGTCGAGACAGCGCTGGAATGCCGCGGTGAAGCGATCGGGGTTGATGCGATTTCCGCGCGATTCGAACTGTTTCACGCAGCCAATTCGATATGCTCGCAAAAGGTGCGTGCCGTGTTGGCGCACCACGGAATTGGCTATGTCAGCCACAATATGAACCTCTTTACCGCGCAAACCTACCTGCCCGAATATGTTCGGTTGCGGATGATTGGATGTGCCAGTTTTGGCGGCGCACTGGTTTTGCGTCACCACGGCAGCACTTCAGCCAGCAATGGGTGCGACGGGGTAGTCGTCCCGACTTTGGTCGATCGTGAAGCCGATGGAGTGGTTGTGGATTCGAAGCGGATTTGCCTGTTGCTCGACCGGCTGGCGCCAGAGGCAAAGCGACTGCGCCCCAGCAACCTGACACTTGCCGTCGATGCCGAACTAGCCATTGTCGACGAGCTTCCCAATTACCCGTTGCTGATGGGCCGCGAAATCGGAGGCACGCCATCGACAGTTTCCACTCGCGCTGCATTTTCGCAACGCAAGGTCGCCTGGTGCGATCGCTACCTCGCTGAATGTGCGGATGATGCGCCGCTGGTCGAAGCCTATAAGGCCAAGCGGGCGAAGGAGCTGTCGGCGGTAACCGATCTGTTCTCGGAAGGAGCCATGGCGACGGCGCTGGCCCAAGTCCACACCGCACTCGACCGGCTGGAATATAAACTCGGGCATCGCGAAACACGATGGTTGCTGGACGACAAGCCGACAATGGCAGACCTGTTCTGGGGTATCCAGTTGATCCGGCTCGACGACCTTCGGATCGAGCTCGCGACTTTCCCTCAGATCGCTGGCTACGCCAAGGCTACCCGTTGCCTGCCGGCGCTGCGCTCAGCAGTCGTCGATTGGCCTGGCGCAATACTCCGCTGAGGGCTTAGCCCTTCTCTGAATGGGCCTGCCAGGTTAGCTCTTCTGAGGCGACGAGGCGCCTTCACCCACGATGCTGGCTTGAGATGAATTGGCGGTAAGAGTCAGCCGCGTGCGCGAGCGGTGGAGGGTCTGGATACAGAGCAATCAGGCCAAGGCCGGAAGCGCGGTCTTGTAGATTACCGGACGCAGGGCAAAGCTGGTGGTTACATTGGCGACACCCTTTACCCGAGTCAGTCGGTGGCGAAGGAAATCCTCGAACGCTCCGAGCGAACTGACAAGCACGCGTAACTGGTAATCCGATTCCCCAGTCATCAGGTAGCATTCCATCACTTCGGAAAAATCCGCGACTGCCGCTTCGAATTCGGCGAGATGGCGATCATCCTGCTGGTCAAGCCGCACACGCACAAAGGCGGTAACTGACAGGCCGACCATTTCCGGATCGACCAATGCGACATAGCGCGAAATTACGCCGTTCGTTTCCAGTTGGCGTACCCGTCGCAAACATGGGCTGGGAGACAGGCCGATCTGATCCGCCAGTTCCTGATTGGTCATGCGGCCATTACCTTGCAACTGGTCAAGAATCTTTTGATCAATCACATCTGGTGTAAAATTTGGCATAATTTGCCTTCGCAAATACAATATTAGCATAACCTGCCAATCTCATAGGAAAATGCAACTCAGTTCGCAAGGACATGCCCCGCCTTGTTCGGTTACGGCGCTACCAGCAGAAGTCCGGAGAGGGCCCGATGGCAACGACCACCACCGATACACGCGCAGAGAAATTGGCGGCACTGGAGGCGATTGATGTCCGCCTGCGCTGGCTGTCATCCTGGACTGTCCACAATGCCAACCATCTTCGCGAGAAGCGAGACGGACTGAAGGTCGGCGGACATCAGGCCAGTTGCGCTTCGATGACAGCGATCATGGCCGCGCTCTATTTTCATGCCTTGCGCCCGCAGGACAAGGTTGCAGTCAAACCGCACGCGGGGCCGGTGTTGCAGGCAATCCATTACATGCTGGGCAGCCAGTCGCTCGATCAGTTGCAGCGGTTTCGCGCACTGGGTGGTGCGCAGAGCTATCCCTCGCGAACGAAGGACAAGATCCCGGTCGATTTTTCGACCGGCTCGGTCGGGCTGGGTGTGGCCATCACGGCTTTTTCCAGCTTGGTGCAGGATTATCTGATTGCACGCGGTCAACTCGCCGAAGCCGATGCCGGCCGCATGATCGCGCTGATGGGCGATGCTGAACTCGACGAAGGCAATATCTATGAATGCCTGATCGAAGGCTACAAGCATGAAATACGCAACTGCTGGTGGGTGGTCGATTACAACCGCCAGTCCCTCGACAGCACGACCGCAGACCGCATGTTCCGCCGCTTCGACGATATCTTCGAGACCTGTGGCTGGCGCGTTATCACTTTGAAGCACGGCAAGCTGCAGCGCGCAGCCTTTGCCCGGCCAGGCGGCAAATCGATCGAGGACTGGATCGACAATTGCCCGAATGCCGAATTCGCTGTGCTCACCTATCAGGGTGGAGCGGCTTGGCGCGAGCGACTGTTGGCCGACATCGGTGCAACAGCGAACGTGCAGAAGTTGCTCGATAGTTTCGACGACGATGGCCTTGCCGCCCTGATGACCAATCTAGGCGGACACTGTATTGAAAGTCTGATCGACGCTTTCGACAGCGCCCAAGACGAACGCCCGACTTTGTTCATCGCATATACTGTCAAGGGATATGGGCTGCCGCTGGCGGGCCACAAGGACAACCATTCTGGTATGATGAACGCCGACCAAGTCGAACAATTGCGAACCAGCATGGGCATATCCAAGGGAAGTGAATGGGAGCCCTTTGCTGGCTTGGGCAACAATCAGGCTGCCCGTCTCAAGGCATTCATCAACGAGAGCGCGCTGGCACGCAAGGCACCTGAGCCAACTGCCCCGGCGGTTCCCGTTCCGGCGCGCTTGCCCGTTCCGCGCGGCGAAGCACAATCAACACAGGCGGCTTTTGGCAATGTGCTGCTCGATCTGGCCAAATCTGCCGAGCCACTGGCAGATCACATTGTCACTACTGCGCCCGACGTAACCCAGACGACAAATCTTGGCGCCTTCGTCAACCAGCGCGGGCTGTTCCGGCGCGCCGAGATGGCCGACGTCTTCCGTGCGGCAAAGGTACCTTCAGTTCAGCGCTGGGCCGGCCATGCCACCGGCCAGCACATCGAACTCGGCATTGCCGAAAACAACTTCTTCCTCGCTCTGACCTCGCTGGGGCTGGCCGCCCCGCATTTCGGCACAAGGCTGATCCCGGTGGGAACGGTCTATGATCCGTTCATTGCGCGCGGGCTCGATGCACTCAACTACGGCTGCTATTCGGACGCGCGGTTCCTGCTGGTCGGAACGCCTTCGGGGCTGACGCTCGGACCGGAGGGCGGCGCCCACCAGTCGATCAACACGCCGCTGATCGGCATGGGCCAGCCGGGCCTCACCTATTTCGAACCCGCCTGGGCCGATGAAGTGGCGTTGATGATGCGCTGGGCGTTTGAACACCTTCAGCAGCCTAGTGGCAGTTCCGTCTATCTCCGGCTCAGCACCCGGGTGATCCCGCAGGTCGAACGGCCTGACGATGGATGGGAGGCCGGAGCGCTGAAGGGCGCCTATTGGCTGCACCGGCCGGCTGCCGGCGCCGAAGCCGCGATCGCTTTCACCGGGGCGATCGCTCCCGAAGTGCTGGATGCCTGGCTGGAACTGCGCGAAGACCTCCCCGGCCTGGGCTTGCTCAACGTGACTTCGCCCGATCTGCTTCACCGCGAATGGTCCGCGCGCCGCGCGGCGCGCTGGACCAGCAGCAAGGCCGCCCAGAGCCACATCGAGAACCTGTTGTCCGAACTGGCACCGGGTGCCGGGCTGGTGACCGTGATCGATGGTTCGCCCGGGGCGCTATCATGGCTGGGCGCAGTGAAGGGCATGCGGGTCAGCCCGCTGGGGATCGACCGCTTCGGCCAGACTGGCGATCTGCCCGACCTCTACCGTACCTACCGTCTCGACGCGGAGGCGATCATCGACGCTGCCGCCGAGCTGTTCCTGGGAGTATGAAGTTGACACTGGAACTGCGGATGCCGGCGCTTTCGCCAACAATGGAAAAGGGCAATCTCGCACGCTGGCTGGTGGAAGTCGGCGATTTAGTGAGGCCAGGCGATCTGCTAGCCGAGATCGAGACCGACAAGGCGACGATGGAGTTCGAAGCCATCGATGAAGGCCGTGTAGCCGAGCTGCTGGTTGCCGATGGCAGTGAGAATGTGGCGGTTGGCACAGTCATCGCAATTTTGAGTGCAGCCGCCGAAGCGGCGGTGCCGCTCACACAGGTTATCGCTGCCAAGGAGGCTGCACCAATTGCGGCTCCGGTCGCTAAAGTGGATGCGGCACCCTCGCCGATCCCGGCCGCGGCTGGTCCGGGCTCTGGCAATGCCACACCGCTCGCGCGCCGCCTGGCTGCAGCCCTCGGTATCGATATTGCCGGGATTAATGGAAGCGGCGCTCGCGGAAAGGTGCTCAAGGCCGACCTCGGACTGTCGGCTCCAGCCATTTTGGCACCCATCCCTCCGGTGCATGCACCCAGCCAGTCGCCGATTTTCGCCGATTTCGCTCCGCCGACCGGAGTCCCGGTGGAAACGGTAAAGCTCTCCGGCATGCGCAAGACGATCGCCCGGCGCCTGACTCAGTCGAAGCAGACCGTACCGCACTTCTACCTGACCGTGCGCTGCCGGCTTGATCCGCTGCTGCGGCTGCGCGGTGAACTGAACGCCAGCCTGACCGGGCGCGGGATCAAGCTCTCGGTCAACGACCTTCTGATCAAGGTAATGGCGAGGGCGATGGACCTCGTGCCCGATGTCAATGTCCAGTTCGGGGGTGACGAGCTGCACCGCTTTTCGCGTGTTGACATTGCGATGGCGGTGGCAATAGACGGCGGCCTGGTCACCCCGGTGATCCGCGATGTCGGTGCGCTTTCGCTGTCCGGCATCGCCCTTCAGAGCAAGGCCCTCGCTGAGAAGGCGCGCGACGGAAAGCTGCTACCTGAGGATTATCAGGGCGGTACGGCTTCGATCTCCAATCTCGGCATGTTCGGCATCGACGAGATGTTCCCGGTGATCAATCCGCCACAGGCGCTGATCCTGGGCATCGGTGCTGGGGTGGAGCAGCCATGGAAAGTGGGAGGCAAGATTGCGCTCGCCACGATAATGGTCGCAACCGCCAGCTTCGATCACCGCGCAATCGATGGCGCGGCAGCCGCTCAGTTCATGGCCGTTCTGCGCGAAGTTATCGAGGCGCCGTTGCAGCTGGCCTGTTGAAAATCGTCCCGATGCCCGATTGCGTCGGCGATCATGTCGCGACCCGCTGGTTCGCCGGGCTCGCGAATTTCCCTGATCGCGAAGGGAGCTATCTTGCCCTTGTCTGATGCATATCACGTATCGCATCAAGCAAAGTGCCATCGTTATTCCGGTGCAACCGTGCAGTAGCCCACTCTGAACGAAGATGCAGGTCAAGGCGGCTTCGTACCAGGGAGAATGAGAATGCGCGCGCTTCTGTTGACCACGACGATGTTGATTGCCCTGCCAGGTTCGGCATTTGCGCAATCAGCAACCAACGCCGCGGAAACCGCAGAAGCGGGTGCTTCGGATGAAGGGCTTGGTGACATTGTCGTGACCGCCCAGCGCCGGGCAGAAAGCTCGCAGCGGGCAGCGGTGCCGCTTACGGTCATTGACGGATCGACACTGCTGGCATCGGGAATTACGCAGGCCGACCGGCTGAGCCAGCTTGTGCCCGCGCTGACCATCCAACCCAGCAGCACCGGCAACCTGATCTTCCTGCGCGGCGTCGGCAATTTCACGCTGGTTGCGACCAGCGATCCTGCGATCGCGTTCAACTATGATGGTGTCTATGTCGGCCGCCCGACATCGAGCACCGGCGTGTTCTATGATCTGGCGCGGGTCGAAGTCCTTAAGGGCCCGCAAGGCATTCTCTATGGACGCAATGCCACCGGCGGCGCGATCAACATCCTGCCGGCACAGCCCAAACTGGGCGAAACTTCCGGCCATGTGTCAGCGACCTACGGAAATTTTGACACGATCAATGCCGAAGGCGCGATCAATGTACCCATTGGTGAGAAGAGCGCGGTTCGCCTCTCGCTTTCGACGTCCAATCACGATGGCTATCTGCGCGATGGCTTGCAGGACGAAAAGACCGTCGCCGGGCGTATCCAGTTCAAGTCAGAACTGTCGCCGGATCTTACGTTTCGGCTGGCTGGCGACTTTGCGCACAATGGCGGCAATGGCAATTCGGTAAGCTATTTCGGGCGCTATGCGCGCAATGTGACGGTGCCAGTTGTCGCCGGGCCTGTGGCGGGCACCAGCTATTACACATTCCTTCCCACGCCGCTTGATCCCAGCGAAGGGGTCTTCAGCCCGGCCTCGCAGGCCTATCGCACGGCAACACCTTTCGGGCCATATGGCCGAACGCTCGATGCCTTCGGACCGCCGGCCCGGATCGACAACAGCTTCTATGGCGTCAATGCCGAGATCGCATGGGATATCGGCCCCGGCACGCTGACGGTGATTCCCGCCTGGCGCTACATGGACCTCGACTACAACGCCGCCGCAGCAGCTTTCACATTCGACAATGCCGAAACCGCCGAGCAATTCAGCCTCGAGATGCGTTTTGCCGGCAAGCGGGTCGGCATGTTCGACTATACGCTGGGGGCCTATTACTACAACGAAACCATCGATACGAACACTTCGCTGTCGATTTCGAACACAGGCAGCTACATTGATCAGACCCTGACAACAAAATCATGGGCTGCGTTTGGCAGGCTCACCGCGCACCTCAGCGACCAGGTGCGGCTTGTCGGCGGTGTGCGCTACACGCACGACACGAAGGGCTTCGACTATTCCGCAATCGGCGCGGTGATCAACTGCGCCGCGCGCAATGCCTTCGGCGCGCCGGCATGCCCGACCGCCCCGTTCGTGCCGCTGTTCGACCAGACGCTCCAGTTGCCGTTTCCCTTCCCCGCACAGGGCGGCGCGCCAATTCCCGTTTTCACCTCGCCAGGGCCGCCGAACTATCTGATCATCCGCACCGATACTTTCTTCGACCGGAGCCTCAAGAGCAGCCGGGTGACCTATCGCGGCGCGATCGAATTCGACGTGGCGCCGCAGTCGCTGCTCTATG
>JANLSP010000263.1:0-6131 GCA_031362485.1 Novosphingobium sp. | reverse complement strand
CCCCGACAGCATCAATCCGATGGCGCGCGTGCTGGGTGAAATCGGTGCGGCCGTGGGCGTTGCAGCGGGCAATTTGCGCGGATTGCTGGGCTTTTTCGGCGCGGTATTGATCGGCGTCGCAAATGTCGTGCGTCATCCGTCGCGGTTCCGGATCAACGCCGTTGTCCAGCAGTTCGAAGTCGTTGGCGTGTCGGCGCTGGGTATTGTCGGCCTGATGAGTTTCCTGATCGGTATCGTCATCGCGCAACAGGGCGCGGTGCAGCTCCGCCAGTTCGGGGCGGAAATTTACACGATCAACCTGATCGGGCGGATTACGACGCGCGAGCTGGGCGTGTTGATGACCGCGATCATGGTTGCCGGCCGCTCAGGTTCGGCTTTTGCCGCGCAGATCGGCACGATGAAGCTGACCGAGGAAATCGACGCGATGCGCACGATTGGCGTCTCGCCGATGGAAGCTCTGGTGGTGCCGCGCGTGCTCGCGGCGATGATCATGCTGCCGCTGCTCGGCTTTTTTGCCTCGGTCTGTGCGATCATCGGCGGCGCGGCGATTTCCGCGCTGCAGCTCGGGATCCCGTTCTTCACTTTCCTCACTCGGATCCAGGAAGTGGTGCCGCTCCATGATTTCTGGGTGGGGATCATCAAGGCGCCGGTGTTCGGTCTGATTATCGCGATTGCCGGCTGCTACAACGGCATGCAGGTCAAATCGAATTCGGAAGAAGTCGGCCGGCGCACGACCATGGCGGTGGTTGCCGGGATATTCATGGTCATCGTGCTCGATGCGTTTTTTGCCATATTCTTCAGTGAAGTGGGTTGGGGATGAGCATCGAAAACCCAACTGAGGACGAGCGGGATGAGTTCCCGATCATAGTCGAAGGGCTGCGCAACAGCTTTGGTGAAAATGTCATCCATGAGGGCCTTTCGCTGAAGGTCCGGCGCGGCGAGATTCTGGGCGTTGTCGGCGGTTCTGGCACGGGAAAGTCGGTGTTGATGCGCGCGATCATCGGCTTGCAGCAGCCCGACGAGGGCGAGATCACCGTGCTGGGCCGCTCGATCATCAACAGCACCGAGCAGGACGATATCGACATACGCAGCCGGTGGGGTGTGCTGTTTCAGGGCGGCGCTCTGTTCTCGACGCTGACAGTGGAAGAGAACATCGAGGTGCCGCTGCGCCAATTCTATCCCGAGATCGGCGATAACCTGCGCGAGGAGATTGCCCGCTTCAAGGTGAAGATTTCCGGCCTGCCGGAAGATGCCGCGTTCAAGTTCCCGAGCGAGCTTTCGGGCGGGATGAAGAAGCGTGCGGGCCTGGCGCGGGCGCTGGCGCTTGATCCAGAACTGCTGTTCCTTGACGAGCCCACCGCCGGGCTCGATCCGATCGGCGCGGCGGCTTTCGATGCCTTGACGCGCGAATTGCAGGAAACGCTGGGGCTGACAGTCTTCCTGATTACCCACGATCTCGATACGCTCTATGAAATCTGCGACCGGGTTGCGGTGCTCGCCGATGGCAAGGTGATAGCGGTCGGCACCATCCCGGAACTGCTTGCTCTTGATCATGCGTGGATCCAGGAATACTTTAACGGTCCGCGAGGGCGCGCCGCCAAGGCTTCGCTCGATCGCGCCCGCAATGTCGTTGGGGCGGTGCCTGTCGGCGCCAAGGCGATGGACAAGCCTGGCAAAGCAGGGGCATAGAGCAACACGATGGAAACGCGGGCCAACCATATCTTTGTCGGCGGGGTAACGCTGGCGCTGCTGGCGGCGCTGGCCGCATTCTTTATCTGGATTGCCCGCCTCAACGAAGGCGACCTCAAGCGCTACGACATTTTCTTCAACCAGTCGGTCAACGGTCTTGCCAAGGGGTCGCAGGTCACGTTCTCGGGTGTGCCAGTGGGGACAATCGACAAGATCGAACTGTGGCGCAAGGATCCCAGCTTCGTCAAAGTGCGGATCAGCGTCGACAAGAGCGTGCCAATTCTGCAGGGCACCACCGCGACCATGCAATCGAGCTTCACCGGTACCGGCGCGATCCTGCTAGAGGGCGCCGTCAAGGGCGCATTGCCGCTAATCTGCCCCAAGGAAAATCCGAAGGCCTTCTGCCCGGAAGGCGTGCCGGTGATTCCCACCAAGCGGGGCGGGCTGGGCGCAATCCTCAATAGCGCACCGGTGCTGCTGGAACGGCTGGCGACGCTCTCGGACCGGTTGAACACCTTGCTATCGGATGAAAACCAGAGAGAGTTCAAGGGCATCCTGGCCAACGCCAATGTCCTGACCGGCGAGCTTGCCAAGGCCTCGCCTGAGGTCAAGACCACGCTGACCGACTTGCAAGCGACTTTGCGTCAGGCATCGGCCACGTTGGCGAGCTTTGACAAAGTGGCGGGCTCGGCCAACAAACTTCTCGGCGATGACGGCGGCTCGCTGGTGCGTGATCTGCGCAATACGCTCGGTTCCGCACAGAGGGCCGCCGATTCTCTCGAAGCGACATTGGGCGACGCGCGCCCTGCTGTCCGCCAGCTTTCGACCACGACGTTGCCGGAAGCCGAAGCCGCGCTGCGCGAACTGCGCACTGCGACGCGGGCGCTGCGCAGTGTGGCTGAAAAGGTCGATGAACAGGGCGCAGCGGCGCTGACCGGGGGTTCAAAACTGCCGGATTACAAACCATGATACCGGCCATGACGGGGAGCAAACTGGTGCGCAGGACAGGATTTGGAGCGCTGGCCGCAGTGCTGGCGCTGGCGCTTTCCGGTTGCATCAGCCTTGGCGGCAAGGCGCCGAAAATGCTGATCGGGCTCACTGCTGACCAGAGCGCCGCTGCCGGGACCATGCCCGGCGGTCCGCAGTCCGACGCACTGGTTGTGCTGGATCCCGAAACAGCCCGCAAGCTCGATGTGCTGCGTATTCCGGTTCAGGTCGATGGCGCGCAGATAGCCTATCTGACCGATGTCACCTGGGTCGAGCGGCCCGCGCGCCTGTTCCGGCAATTGCTGGCCGAGACCATTCGGGCGCGCGGCAAGCGGCTGGTGCTGGAATCGGGCGATGAGGGCGCCAGTGCCAAGACGACGTTGGGGGGGCGGCTGGTCGATATGGGCTATGATGCACGCAGCCAATCGGCCGTTGTGCGCTTTGACGCGATCCGCAGCGATGGCAAGGGCGGCGTCGAAGTCCGGCGGTTTGCAGCCGAAGTGCCCGGCGTTTCGGCAACCGCCGAAAGCGTCGCCCCGGCGCTCAACCGCGCGGCAAACCAGGTGGCCAAAGAAGTTGCGGATTGGGTGGGTTAGGCTGCGATTGCGGCAAGGATCGATTCGAGCCAGCGGCGCGGTTCGGCAGCCTCGCCGATATTACAGACGAATTCCTGCCCACGCTTTGCCGAATCCAGTTGCGTTTTGCTGATCCATCTCGCGGGATTGCTATGATAGGAAAGGCCGTGGTCCGAAAGCCATTCAGGTACCCGCCACATATTCAGCGGTCCTCCTTCACGCGTCAGGCGCAGGGAATCCGGTGCTGATTTGGCCGTGGCACCTTGGCCAAAGTAGATCGTATTGTTCCTCGGCCAGTGTCCTGCAAAATGGGGATGATCGCGAGGCGGTTTCTGCCAGAGATGATGTCGTTGCACCGCCTCGGGATCGCCAAAACCCGCAATAATCATGCTGCCAAAGATGCGATGGTGGCGCTCGCCGCTGATGGAATTGCTGAACAGGCCGAAAAACAGGAATACGTCTCCTTCCTGCGCCTTCTGATTTTGGAGATGCCCCTGCGCAGCATTGACCTGGCCGAGCCAGCAATAGCCATTGGCAAACATGGGATCGTCGTGGCAGGCATCGGTTTCGCCAAGGCGCCCCTTGGTCGCGCGGTGTACCAAGCTTCCAAGGCCAATATCGGCATAGCGGGTGGTTTCGCCCTTCGAACCTGGAATTGGCAAAGAAACTGGCCGGCCATCAATGATGGGCGAGGGCGCCCCGCCAAAGCTTGTATCGAAGCCTTTGCGGCTGAAAATGATCTTCACATCATCTCGCCCCTGCCAGCTCCGCAAATTTCATCGCCGCCACAAACGTTACATAGCGCCGCGCATTGCGCGCTTCTGCCTCGGCATCGCGCCCCCAGAGTTCCGCCTGCCACTCTTCTTCCAGTTCGGCCGCATGCCACAGGGCATGCGCATCCGCCCCCGGTTCAAGTGCGGCGAGGCCGATGATCAGCGATGCTGCAAGGCTCGCCACCGTATGCAGGGCGGCCAGCGTAAGGTTATCAAGTTCGCCGAGCGCCGCCTCAAGCCGGGCGAGGGTCGCGGCGGGCTGGGCGTGGTGGATCACGCCGGAGACCCGCACGAATTGCACCTGCCAACGCGCTTCCGCCGCCGTGACCAGCGGCTCCCAGACCTCCGCCTGGCGCTCGAACAACGCCTCTTCGGGATCGGCGCGGTAGCACAGGGTATCGCTTTCAGCGAAGCGCAGTATCGCAGCGATAACCGCGCTCCGCGTCGGCCCGGCAATGTCGATGGCATAGTCGGCAAGGTCGCGGATGGGGAAGCTGGCGGGGTCGATCTCGCCCTCCTGCCGCTCCCATTCCGCTGCCAGCGCCTCTGCGAGTGCATGTGTGGGTACGACTTGTGCGGCCTTGCCTGGCGTTTTTACCCCGCGCCCGTCAAGCAGCACCTGCCAGCCGGTTTCGTGCTGGCCAAGGCTTACATTCTTGTAAAAGCGCTTCATGGGCCGGGCGTACGCCAGCGGCGGGAGAGCACTTTGGGCATGACGAAGAAATCGACCATGCCGATGACGACAAAGACATAACCGACCAGCGGCGGCAGGTCGATTTTGCCGCCAGCGATCAGCACGCCCAGAATGGCCAGCGCCGCCCCCATCAGCCGCATCAGCTGGATTGCCATGAAGCGCTGTTTTTCAAGCTTGGTGGGCACAGGCGCGCCCGAAAGATCCTGGTTCATAGGCTCAACAACTCCTCCAGATGAGCGGGATCGGCAGCGACGGATTCCGCCCCGGCAGCCAGCAATTCTGCGGCCTCATGATAGCCCCAGTCCACCCCCAGGCTGCGCACGCCGGCGGCGGCGGCCATGGCCATGTCGAAAGCGGTGTCGCCGATCATCACGGCATGGCCGGCGGGGACACCGGTTTCGGCAAGTGCCGCCTCGAGCATGGCGGGATGCGGCTTGGAAGGGTGCAGGTCCGCGGTCTGCAGCGTGACGAACAGGTGCGAGAGGCCATGCCCCGCGAGGCAATGTCCCAGCCCGCGGCTCGACATGCCGGTGGCCACGCCGAGCAGCCAGCCGACCTCGTGCAGCCTGACCAGCAAGGGCGCGATGCCTTCGTACAGCGGCTGCTGCAACTCGCCCGCTTGCCGCGCGGCGCGGAAGGCCTGCTTGTAGGCATCCACAAGCGCGTGATGCTGTTCGGGTTCCGCATTGGGCAGCAGCCGGGAAATGGCCGAGGGCAGGCTGAGGCCGACAGCGCGGCGCACTTCGTTGCGCGGGGGCAATGGCAGACCGAACTGGCCAAACGCCTGCTCCATGGCGGCGCAGATGCTGGCTTGGCCATCGATCAGCGTGCCGTCGCAATCGAACACGGCGAGCCTTCGAATCGACGCATGGGCCATCAGCGCTTAGGCCGCTTTGCCGCCGGTTTGCTCGCAGGCCGGGAAGCGCCAGGGGCAGGGCCCTTGCCCGCCGGGCCGCGTTCGCCGCTCTTGCGGGTGCGCCGCTCGCCGCGCCGTTCCTTGCGATAGGTCTTGGCGTGGGCCTTGGCCGCTGTCTTTGCTGCCTCGCGCTTTGGCGGCTTGGGAGCATCGGGCAGATCCGCGCCATCCGCCTCGTCGAAGCCCAGTTGCGTCATGCTGGCTGCGAAGTGCGTGGGCAGCGGAGCGGTGACATCCAGCGGCGTGCCATCGGGATGATCGATGATCAGACGGCGCGCATGCAGATGCATCTTGCGGCTGATCGAGCCGGTAAGGAAGCACTCCGGGCCGCCATATTTGCCATCACCAACGATGGGGTGACCGATCGCCGCCATGTGGACGCGCAGCTGATGGGTGCGGCCGGTCAGCGGTTGCAGCTCCACCCAGCAGGCGCGATTGCCCGCGCGGTCGATCACGCGGTAGCGGGTGCGCGCGCTTTGCCCGTGTTCGGACTGGTC